>JAGLYY010000156.1 GCA_023131935.1 Spirochaetales bacterium
CTCAAATCGAAGAATTTCTAAAGCAGGAAAAGGTCCTCGAGGCCTCATTACTGGATGCCTGGGGTTCAGAATCGGTAGAAGCCCTGAATAAGTGGTTTGACACGAAATTACGGGACCGCTATGGGAAGGGCACCATGAGATTTTCTCCCGGTTATGACGATTTGGATGTGACAAAAAACATCTCTCTGTTAAAACTACTTCAGATGGAGAACAATGAAGTGATACAAAAGGATATTGCCAGGATCCACGCTGACCCCCGGAGTGGTATTCTATTTCCAAAGAAGTCCACAACCTGCTTGATAGGATGGTTCACATGAAAAGATCTGATTTTACCTCCCTGCTTACCGAAAGGATCCTCGTTCTTGACGGTGCTTATGGTGCCGAATTTTTTAAAATGGGCTATGGCGACATCCCCGGTGAATTACTGAACCTCAAAGCCCCTCATATTGTAGAGAAACTCCAACGATCCTACGTGGAAGCGGGCAGCAACATGCTCCTTACCAATACCTTCAGCGCGAACAGGCTTAAACTCAAATCCATGGGTTATAGTGATGCCATTGTAGAGATCAACGAAAGAGCTGTAAAAATTGCAAGAAAAGCAGGCAAAGAAAATACCCTGATTTTTGGTGACATTTCCTCTACCGGAGAATTTCCCAAACCAATCGGCAGCCTGGATTTTGAGGAAGCGGTGGATATTTACCGGCAGCAGGCTGAGATCCTCTGCCGGGCCGGGGTTGATGGTTTTATCGTAGAAACCATGTCAGACATCAAGGAACTGAAGGCCGCGACCCTGGGGATCAGAGAGGCAGCTCCGGATCTTCCTCTCATCACCCATATGACCTTTGACGAGACCCTGAGATCTGTTACGGGGACCTCGGTAAAAATATTTGCCTCACTGTTCAATGACCTCGATGTGGACTGTATTGGAATAAATTGTTCAGTGGGCCCTGAGGAGATCCTGCCGATTTTCAAAGAATTGTCTGAGTACACCACTAAATTTCTTTCTCTTGAACCAAACGCCGGTAAACCTTACTACGAAAACAAGAAGCTTACCTATAAAACAACTCCGGAGGATTTTGCCCTTTACGTTGAGGATTTCATTGAGCTCGGGGCCAATATCATCGGAGGATGCTGCGGTACTACGGCGGAACATATTAAACTGATCCGCCACTTCGCGGATATGAGACGGCCGGTAAAACGTTCAATAGAACCTCCTCAAGCTCTCACTTCACGAACGGAATACCGGGAAGTGCTCCCCTTCGCGATAATCGGAGAGAGGATTAATCCTGCTTCAAGAAAAAAATTCCAGGACGAGATTACCGCGGGAAACTTCCATCGGGTGGCGAAAGAAGCAATTGATCAAACGAAGGAGGGGGCCGACCTCCTGGACCTGAACCTGGGTATCGAGAAGCTGCTTACCGAAAATCATTTCAGAAATGTGATAAATGAACTGGACAGGCAATCATCAATCCCCCTCTCGATGGATATTCAAACCCCGAAATTCCTTGCTCCGGCACTCCGTGAGTATGCCGGCCGGCCGCTCATCAACTCCGCCAGGGTTACGGAAAAAAACCTCATGCGGCGGATAGAATACCTTAAAAACTATGGTGGAATGCTGTTACTTCTCGCCATGGGTAAATCTATCCCGGAAACAGCGGAAGAAAGGGTTAAAACTATTCTCGAAGGGGTAAAGACCGCCGAAGAAAACGGCATTTCCCGGGAGAGAATACTGGCAGATCCCCTGGTACTCTCTTTTGGAGCAGGGAAAGACCCTTCGGTAACTCTGGAGATCATAAGGATTCTCTCCTCCGAGGGGATTAAAACCACCTTGGGACTCTCTAACTTAAGTTTCGGTTTGCCCAACCGCTCCATGTTAAACGGGGCTTTCCTGTCCCAGGCAGCAGGATTCGGACTGACTTCGGCCATCATGAATCCGGGAGACACCTTTGTTATGGGGTCCCTCAAAGGGGCTCTTTCCCTGAGGGGTGATGAAGTGGAAAAACCTGAAGGCGTTGAAACGGCAAATCCTCTTGTAGAACTCCTGCTTTCCGGGGATAAGGATGCCCTGCTTAAAGAAATACAAAGGTATCTTGAAGAGCGCTCCCCTGTGGAGGTCAGCCAGGAGGTGCTGGGTAAAGCCATGGAGGAGATCGGGACCCTTTATGGGACGGGAAAGATATACCTTCCCAACCTTCTCCTAGCAGCCGATACTTCAAAACCGGTCTTCGACCACCTCAACAGCCTTACGAAGGAGAAGGCTGCCACAAAGGGCAAGGTCCTCATTGCTACTGTTGAAGGGGATGTTCACGATATTGGTAAAAAGATCGTTGGTACGGTCCTGAAAACAGCAGGTTTTGAGGTTGTAGATCTTGGGAAAGATATCTCCGGAACAGAAATTATTGAAGCGGTAAAACGTGAGAATCCTGACATCCTGGGCTTAAGCGCGATGATGACCACAACCGTTGGCAGGGTGGAAGAGGTCCACAGCCTGCTTCTCGAAGAGCGATGTGACGTAAAGTTGATTGCCGGTGGAGCATCCATGAATAAAAGCCTGGCTCTACAGTTCGGATGCGACGGTTATGCTGCCAATGCTTCTACAGTTACGGCTCTCTGCAAGGAATTGTTGAGGTGATACTTTCAAACTAAAAAATACTTAGCGGTCTTTGCGTGAGGTTTCTTGGAGAAGAGGGCATTTCGATACGCTGCTCCCTTCGATACGATTGCTCCGCAATCACTCAGGGAGCGGTGTTTCGGTTGCTGAGTGTTTTGCGAAGCAAAACGTATCGAAGCAACTATAATAGTTAAATCCTAAATATCTTTTCTATTATTCCATAAGTTTTTGCACAACTTTCGAGCCGCCTTCCCACCTGGACAAATATCATTGTAACTGCACTTTGGACACATTAAAGGTAGAAATAAAATAACATGTATTGTTATCAGGATTATGTAACTGACGAGATAGCCCCAATCCATTAGCAGCAGCCAATACATAGGGAATAATAATGTAATAATGCAGAAAATTTCACCTAAAGCTACGTTTATTTTATGAAATCCCGGTTCGAAGTTTCGTTTTTTATAAAGTATAGCTGAAAGAACGTTCCCCAAATATACACCAATAAAAGCAGGACAGTATTTACCTCGATAAGGACATCCAATACAACAGCCCGCCTGAAATAAATTGATCATGATATACAACGATAAAAATATAATAGTCAGATAGATCGAAACAGTCGTCAATAAATACGCGGCCCCTGCGAAAGCCGCCAGGAAAGGGATCAGGCTAATAAAATATAGAAGCTTATCCCGCTTCGACCATTGATAAATTTTATTATTCTCGGGCATAGTATCTTCTCCTTTCATATCTTGGAATTATACATTCAGTTTCGCTTTGCGGCTACCCGAAGTTGTAACCGGGGAGAGCAACTTTGACGGAGTGAAAGAACGATAACCATTGATCTTGATATCAGGAAGGGCTCTAATGACCCAGCTCGGAGAAGTCCGGCTGGAAGGAGAGGGCCGCCTCCCATATCTCTGTGACATCACCGGTTACACACATGAACCTGTTGTAGTTGTAGGTTCCGGTACCCTCTAGTGTAAGCCGCAAGAAAGTTACTATGTATGTGCTCCCCTTTTCCTGGAAAAAATATACTGCCGCGATTCGGTACTCAGTGCATTGGGAACGCCAGCCAGGAAGCCTGGTATCTTTCTGCAGAATCATTTCCTTTTCAAGTGATGCCTGCCCCACCTGAAGCCTTAGATAC
Organism: Spirochaetales bacterium; assembly: GCA_023131935.1. Lineage (GTDB taxonomy): Bacteria > Spirochaetota > Spirochaetia > JAGLYY01 > JAGLYY01 > JAGLYY01. The sequence goes on from JAGLYY010000156.1 coordinate 3,762, forward strand.
AGCATTTTTTTCTCCGGATCGTCAGGATAAGGACTATTTTCGACCAGTAACTCCACCCCATGGCCACCGCCTTCATGCCATATCAACTCATAGTATCTGCGGTAGTCATCCACGCCGATTCCCCAGTAATAAGAGGGCCAGATTCCAACCTGAATCCCAAATTCTTTCAGATATCCCTCAGCTTGAGCCATGAGCCTCTTCCTTAGTTCATACTCTTGAAAGCTGTAAACTGCCAATCCCGGATACAGACTGAAATTCTCCTCTGCCTGAACGTAGAGAGGGCTAATCGCATACTTATTCATCGGTACATCTACGATAAAGAAAGCACATACAAAAATCGTACTGCCTTCTTCCTCAGAAGGTTGGATAAAGCGCTCTAAATAGGCAATATAGCGGCCATCGGAAGAAATACCTAGAGGAATAATAGCAGAATACCGGTGAACACTGCCCTGAGAAAAACCCTGTGCCGTGATTAAAACAAGAAACAGAAGAGACAATGCTTTCATTGGAAACCTCCTCTATAAGGGATAGTACTTTACATCATGGTATAACCTGTCTGGAATTTCTTTTTTCACCTTTTTTATATATAATTCAGGCCGTCCCTTAACTTAATCCCACTGAATCGAGGCTGCTCTTGGCACTATATACAGCGCTGGAATTTATTACTATTAGTTATCGCACAGCCTCAATTTCTGTCTAGTAGATAGTTTCAAGTACCGCGATTATCCCTTCTCGATATTCTGAAAATATTTCCAGGGGGCCTGCTGCTTCCAGAATGATGATCTCCTTCTCTTTTAATAACACCGCGTTGAGGTAGATGTAGGTTTCCCCCTGGTAAGGAACTGCCCATTCAATGAAAAAACCGTCCCCCGGCTCAGCAGTAAAGTACTCGGGCTCTGAAAACTTTTCATATCCCGATTGTTCCATATGATTGAGATAAGCTTTTTCCCAGAAATCAATATCCTTAAAGGGTTCATTCGATTCCTTTCGTATCTCCAGACGAATTCCTTCGGGACTGATGGCGGAAAAACCGGCATTGTTTTTTTCAAGAAGAGCAAATCCCTCGGGTATCCTCATCTCCAGACTTGTAGTAGTACAGGAAAATAAAAAGGATAAAACAATCAAAAGAAGCAGGACTTTTATTTTCATCTGAATTCCCTTCGTATAAACTGATAAAAATCTAAAGTATTGAGCCAGGAAAAACTGCTCTGCCCGGAATCAGGTTTATCCGGCTGAGGAGCTGTTAAAAATACCGTTACAAGAGCAAAAATTGCCTCGTTGTCCAGAACCCGGAGGCGCCCCTTATAATATTCCAGCTCCTGAATTATGCTTGCAATTTCCTTCTCAAGCATCAGCGTACCGGTAAGGTCAGCTTCATCCAGAAATCCAAGATTGCGTTCAAGAATCTCCTGCCGTGACGCAATCGCGGCTTGTGTTGAATTACGCTCAAAATCCAGACTCCTGGTTGTCATATTGTAACTCAGTACCTTGAGTGCCCGCTCTTCAAGTACCGGTTTTAACTCCTGGATAAGTTCGTTCGGTATCCGTAAAAGAAGCTGCGATGAGGAATCCCGGAGAAAATACCCTCCACTGGACTCGGTCCATTCTATAATCTGTTTCCGGCTCTCCGGTGTCATGAGGATATACGTTTCGACTGAATAGGAGGTCATCTCCTGACTGTAGATCAACAGGGTTGAAAGAATGAGCAATATGAATATAAGAATCTTTCTATTCATGGTATTATCACCTGATTCAATACTTCCCTCAGAGTCTCGTGACTTTCCTGAAAGATCTCTCTGTCGGGATAGAAAATCTCGATTATTACAATCTGATTTCCCCGCACTGTTAGATAAATTTCGTATATGAAAGGATTATAATCGTAGCTTTCCAGGTATACCCCGACCAGATCTTCTCTGATGGTTACAGGCATGGAAACCGAGTAGCCGGGACTCAGATGATAATCCAGGGCCTTCTGCCAGAACAGATTATCCCCTTCCGGCCTATTCCTGGTGGTACCGATGGATATTCGGATACCCCGGGATGATTCCGCGTAATAATAGGGACGATCGGAGAATACCGCAAAATCGCTTCCCGGCGAAAGGGTCACATCACTGTCAAGTCCCGGAATTGAGACAACCCCCGGCATGAGACCGCGAATCCAGCCGAACGGGATATTCGAGGTTTGACCCTGATAGCCCGCAAGCAATGGCTGAAGCTGAATGTCGATTCTGGAGAAGTTAATGGATTTTCGGAGGAGTTCCATTGAAGCTTTCAGAGATTCTATCTGTTCAGATAATCTGCGTATCTCCCGAAGGATCCGCACACGCTCACTGGTATCAGTAGTTCTTTCAAGAAGTTTGTATAGCCGCTTTCTGGTATCTTCCGCCAGTTTGAGTTTTATTTCCAGGTCTTGAAATTGATCGGTCACATCAAATGTTTCGACCTGCTCGAGCAATACCTTTCCCTGGTTCAACATCCACTGAAACGATTCATGAAACTTTTCACTCGGGACCCGGATAGTCAGCCTGGTGTCATAACTTGCTTCAATATAACCCTCAATTGACAGGACATATTCCCGGATGTTGTCTTTCACCTCTTCAACATCAACAACCTCAAGAGAGCAGAAACCGTTGTAAACTTTTTTCCTTTCCTTGATCTCATCAGGCCGTTGGACGGTCGCGGTGTTTGTTAAGGTTTGAGCGATTTTCTGTGGAGCTCCCAATGCTGCTCTGGAAGCGGCAGGGACCTGTTCCGCCTCCATCGGCATATCGTTCATATATGCTTTGGGTGCCCCTCCCAATTGAGGTGAAGACCCTTCCCGCATGGAAGCACAACCGATTATGGAAACAGTCACAAAAAGAACAGATAATACAAATAACACCCATTTCATAGGTATTAATATAATACCTATCGCAGCAAAGCCGCAACCAAAAAAGCAACCACAAATTAACACAAATAAACGCGAATGTTATGAAAGTGATCTTGGTTATAAAATTACCGGATATGCTATACTTAATGAGAGAGAATTTAAAATATTAAAATGGAGAAAGTTTATCTCGAGTCACAATGAAATTTGCGTTCATCCGCGTCCATCCGCGGTTTGATTTTCTTGGTAAAGAAACAAGATTTTCAGGTTTGATAGTATAAAACAGAAAAATCATTACTGATAGTAAAATGGTCCTAAAAAATTCCGGTTCTTGCTCCGGTGTTTAGCCTTTCTGTTTAAACCTGGCGGTGAAGTGCCGCATGATCGGTGCTTCATAGGTGATCTCAAGGCCCCGGCAGGAATGTCTCCGTTCCCAGACCTTCTTCAACCCCCAGACTACCACCTCCATGTGATTGTCGGTGTAGACCCGTCGCGGAATAGCGAGACGCAAAAGATCAAGCTTCGGGTAACGGTTCTTCCGGGATATCGGGTCCCTGTCCACGAGGACAGTGCCAATCTCAACTCCCCGGACGCCTGCTTCGATGTATAACTCAATTCCGAGAACCTGGCCGGGGTATTCCGATTGGGGTATATCAGGGAAAAAGGATAGTGCATCAACGTACACTGCATGACCACCAATAGGTTTGAGAATGGGTATCCCCTCTTCTATCAATCTTTCTCCCAAACGGCGGACCTGGCTGATCCGCCCCTCCAGATAATCGTACTCCGTCGATTCCCGAAGTCCGGCGGCAAGGGCTGACATGTCCCGGCCTGCCATTCCTCCATAGGTGATAAATCCTTCAAACATGATATTGAAGGTCATGCATTTTTCGTAAACTTTAGGATCATGCAGGCCAATGAATCCGCCGATGTTGACGATTCCATCTTTCTTGCTGCTCATGGTTGTGCCGTCGGCGTAACTGAACATCTCCCGAACAATCTCTTTGATCGGTTTATCCGCATATCCCTCTTCCCGGGTCCTGATGAAATAGGCATTTTCACTGAACCGGGCTGCATCAAAGTAGAGAGGGATATTATGCTTTTTGCAGATAGCACTTACCTGTTTTATATTCTCCATACTCACCGGCTGACCCCCGCCGGAGTTACAGGTAAGGGTAAGGATGAAGAGAGGAATCTTTTCCGTGCCATGCTCCCTGATAATCTTTTCAAACTTTTCCGGGTCGACGTTTCCTTTAAAGGGATGTTCATAATTTACCTCGAAGGCTTCATCGATGGTACAGTCCACCGCAACCGCCTTCCGGAACTCAATGTGCCCTTTCGTTGTATCAAAATGGCTGTTCCCGGGGACGATGTCACCCTCCTTCAGGATGGCAGAAAAAAGTACATTCTCCGCGGCCCGTCCCTGGTGAGTGGGAAGCATGTAGGGAAAGCCAAGAAGCTCTTCAATGGTGGCTTTCAGGTCAATAAAACTCCTGGAGCCGGCGTAGCTTTCATCACCCCGCATGAGGGCTGCCCACTGGACATCACTCATGGCACCGGTACCGGAATCTGTTAACAGGTCGATGTAAACATTCTCAGCTTTCAGGGCAAAGAGATTATATTCAGCATCCCGGATCAGCTTTTCCCGCTCTTCCCGGGTAGTTCTTTTCAGTAGTTCCACCATTTTTATCTTAAATGGCTCAGCATAGGGTATCATGGAGAGATCCTCCTGTTTCTATCGATAGAAATGGATATTTTGGAAGTTTTTGATTCCAATCTCTATTGTATCCGGTATCCTTTTTTTTGCAAATAGCCAA
>JAGLYY010000157.1 GCA_023131935.1 Spirochaetales bacterium
CGCCGGCCGTTTACGCCCTTTGTATTTCTCCAGACAGAAAGAATATCGATCCCCTTGATTGCCAGGGTCTTCACCTTCACAGCATCAAACTGCCCTAATGATTCTTCAAATTCAGGATAATAGATGGGGCTGGTCAGAAGGAAGTCGAACTCGGTTTTGCTGTCCCAGATACCACTGGTAAAAGCGTACCGCTTACCACCCTCACGGGTATAGTCTCTTTGAATAAGAATACGAAACCAATTATTGTAGAAGGGAACATCAACAACCTGGCAATTCACAATGGCTCTTCCGGGAACCTTTTGTGAATTCAGATAGTCTATGAGTTGGGGATTTACCTCAAAACTGATGAACCCCGCCCGATTCCATCCGATATACTCTCTGCCGAATTGTGCGCCGTCAAAATGGCCGTAAGGGAACCAATAAAAATAGCGAGCACAGTTGTCCCCAACGATTAGGGCAATACAAAGTATCGAAGTTACAGCTAAGCCCCGTAGATGTTGTTTATCGGCAAATGACCAAAGCCAGATGAGGGGCAGATAAAGAAAAGGGAATATGGCTAGTGGATACCAGGTCACCTTATGCTTCACAGCAGAGATGATTAAAAAGTGAATGGCAAAAATAAGGATAAATAAAAAGGCGGTAGACCCGAAGAAATGACGTTTTGTATGCTTGATATAGGCCCATACACACAGCGCGGTAACTACAAAAAGGACGCCGATTGAGGGAATCCCGTACTTCATCACTGTGATGAGCAGCATATCGTAAATATGGGATCTGGACACCAGCATCCCTGATCCCCACGTATCAAACCAGGTGAATGTTTGGATGAAATTGCTAAAGTTAAGATAAACAGGAGATAAAATGAGGGTGCAATTAAAGGCAGTGACAATCAGTGATAGCCAGAACTTCATAAATCCTACTTTGACCAGAGGATACCTGCCGTGCTTCTCTCTGACCGTCCAGAGGATAAGGGTGAGCAGATAACCGATGCTGAGCATGAGTGCCAGTATGAGCTTTAAGTTAGGGTGCATTGGAAGCACATTAATGAGAACAACCCCACTAAAAAATGCGCCGCCAAGGCAGATCAGGGTGTTCGGATGGACAGATTGGATACCGATGAGATTTCTTCGATCCCGTGCAATGTAATGAAATAGTAGAAGCGCCACCAGCAGTAAAACCCCGAACAACTTGCTGGCGATACAAGAGGCAATAAGCAGTGCAAGGACAAGGTAATTGGTAAAGATCTTCGAATCTTTATACGACCTGTAGCTTTTTATAAAACTATAGATACTGAGAATATGAAAAAGCAGATAGATGTTATCACTGGTGGTTATAGCAAAAATCGAGAAAGAAGCGATGAAGCAGCTGGTAACAATCGCTAGAACGTACATAAGCCCGGCCGATTTTTTCCCCGTGACCATCACAATGAGTTTATAACTGAACAGGAGATAGATCAGATGGACTATCAGAAAAAGGATCCTAAGCGGGATGATGGCCCGATGCTTCAGTGCCACGACCAGCGGCGTTGATACGATGAACGGAAACCTGGACTGCTCCAACTCATAGGCGTCAGGTGTAACAAAGAAATCCTTAAATCCTTTGACATCAGTCAGAATGATGTTGAAATCATCCGGCTCGTCTCCAACTATGGGGACGATAAAAATCGCCACCAGCCGAAAAACTATGAACAAGCCAATTATCAGATAGATACCGAGTGTAATCAGTTGCCCGCTTTTGCCAATTGATTCCTTATCCTTGCTCTGTTTCATTCTCTTTAAAGCCTCAAATACAGGACCGCTATAACGAGTGCGATCCACAGCAGAATATCGATCAGGATACTTTTTTCCCGCAGGACGATTTCGGCGGGATCCCCATTCTCCTGTTTTGTAAAGATGACATACAGATACCTGAACAAACCGTATACTACCAGAGGGATTGTGAAAATGAGTTTGTTAGTGCCAAATCGGTCCAAGGTCGATACTCTGATGATATATAAAGAGTAGGTCATAATAGTCAGTGTCAACGAAACGAGAATCAGAAAGTCGAGCAGCTTGACGCTGTAATACCCCAACACCGGTATTTGATCGGAATGCTGTTTGTTGCACACGATTTCCTGTCGTCTCTTGCAAAAGCCCAAGAACAGCGATATGAAAAACGTTGTCAGCACGATCCAGTTCGACAAATGTACATCTATCGCATAGGTACCCGCAATGATCCGCAGCACGAATCCGGTGGCGATCATCATCACATCAAAGAGGACTTTATGCTTTAACACGGCGGAGTAGATGAGGTTCATTGACAGATAACCGATGATTACGAGCAACACTAACAGATTAAGACTCACCGAAAAGATGATGGAGAGCAGCAACATGAATAGGCTAATGGTGATTGCCGCCGCAGTGGAGATATCCCTTCTGGCAATCGGTCTCTTTTTCTTATGAGGATGCTGTCGATCTCTCTCTCGATCAAAGAGATCGTTGATAATGTAGACAGCCGATGAAACACAGCAGAAAGAAAAAAAGGCGATCAGGCATTTTGTGAAATGCTCAACGCTGAACAGATTTAGTGAGAAAACAAGCGGAGCGAAAACGAATAAGTTCTTAATCCAATGTTTTACCCGAACGAGTTCAATATATGATCCAATAGCACGATACCTAATCATCGTTTATCCAAGACACAGCCCACCACATCGAAACGCCACCGGGCTATGATATCCATTTTAATACCTTCAACAATCGCTGCTTCGGAGGCTTTTTGTGCGCCGACCCCTCTATCCGCTTCAACCCATCTTTGTGGCTCATATACCAAGTGTAAGATTCCTTCAACGCATCGACATCACTAAACCTTGGATGCCATGATAGCTCTCTGACTGCTCTGGAAATATCGAAAACAAAGGGTTTGTGATACGTTAAATAGTGCCAGGGAGCCAGAGGAGAGAGGTGAAGAAGATCCGCGATACCGAGGGCTGCCCTGGTAAAAAAGACCGGGAGTTTTTTTATCTTCGAGGCACTGCCGGCGGACACAATCAAGGCCTGCAAAGTATCATGCAGTGTTCCAAAGTTCTTCGAACCGATATTGTACAGACCCGATGTATTGCTGAAGGCTGACTGGATGATTGCGTCAAGCAGATCTGCTATATGCACGAATTGAAACGGATTGGTCCCGTCTCCGATAACATAGATATTGCAGTTTTCAGAGATCCACTCAAAAAGAATCTGAAAAACACCGAGCCGGCTTTTCCCGCCCACAATGGTCCTCGGCCGGATGCACGCTGCACTCCCCCCTTCCTCAATATACTTCCGGACAATGTACTCAGCTTCGAGCTTTGATCGGCCATAGATCTCCACGGGAAAGTATTCAGTTGCTTCGGTTATCGGGGTGTCTTTCGGAATCCCGTAAATGGCCGAGGAGGATAGATGTACCAATTTCCTTACAGAATAACGCCGGCAGCAGTAAACCACGTTTTGTGTGCCCCGTACATTGACCTCATAAAACCTGTCCCCGGCTTTCGTCAAAGGGACCAACGCTGCTGTGTGGAAAATGATATCAACATCTTTGCTAACCTCTAAAAGCCGGTCCAGATTGAGAATATCCTGAACAATGTAATGAATACCCGGCAGCTTCATGTCGGGCTGAAGAACATCCAAACAGATGATGTTCCGCTCTCCCATACGGAACAGTCGCTCGGCGATGTGACTCCCTAAAAAACCAGATGCCCCCGTTATCAGGAACTTCGTCATTCGCCTCCTCCATACGCTGAATGGAAATCTTTGGAATCCTGATACGGTACTTCACGAAACATCGGCACGTTACAACGCACGAGTGCCCGGATAAAGGCAACGATAATATAGCGAATACCATCCCTCACACCATTCCTCCTATCCGAATCAGATTCGATAGCCCTGGTCGAGGCACCAGGCCACCGAACGCTTCATCCCTTCTCGCAAGTATATGTCCGGCTTATAACCAAGCTCCCTCTTTGCCAGTTCAACAGAACAGGCGATGGTCTTATTCATCTCGGAGAGCACATGGATCTTTTGATGATACCATCCCAAACCCTGAATCAGACGGTCTGCACAGTAGGCGACCTCGCTGGCAAACCACGGTAGCTTCAGAACGGAGGGCTTAATCTTAATTC
>JAGLYY010000158.1 GCA_023131935.1 Spirochaetales bacterium
TTTTCTCTGTGTACTCTGTGGCCATCTTATCTTTAAAACACATAAGAATTTTTGCCACAGAGGTCGCAGAGGAAGAATGGAGTTGTGCTCTGTGGCTTCTTAATCGTCAAAAGAACAAGAATTTTGCCACAGAAGAAGAATAGAGAGAGAGGGGGAATTTATTTAGTTTACCGCTTTCGGAGAACTTTGTAGTAATACCGGCGCAGTCCTTCGGCTATGCGAAAACCCTTGTAGAGAAGGGGTCTTCGCGGGTAATCCCAACAGCCGGGCCTATGGATGATTGTACCCCCGAAGCCTGTTTTGAACCGGTACAGGCCATGCATAGGATGATCCGGATTATCAGCCGGAGGAATCCCAAAGAGATCGTAACTCCGGCAACCCCTCTGCCGTGCTTCCCGGATGGCCTGCCACTGAAGGGCATAGGCGGGCATCAGGTTCCGCTTTCGGTTAGAAGTGGCGCCGTAGAGGTAGGTGGCCCCTTTGCCGTGAAAAGCAACGATGTTTCCGGCGAGGAGTTCCTCTTCGTGATAGGCGAGGTAGAGTTTGAGATCAAGCCCCCTGTTTCCATACTCTTGTGCAAGTTTGAAAACCTGGTGGTAATATTTCAGGGAATGAATACTGATTTTATCCCGTGCCGCGGTCATCCTGTATAAATCATACCAGTCATTCAGACCCTGTTCCCCCGTTTCAATGATCTCTACCCCCTTTTTCTTCGCAAGACGGATATTGTACCGGGTCTTGGATTTCATTCCCTGCAAGATCTCCTCTTCAGACAGGGAGAGATCAAGAATAACCGTATCGGGAGGTTGGATATCCATTGTGGATTTACGGAAGGGAGACGGGAGGGCGGGCCTTCCATGATTATTCTCCATCTCCCCCCAGGCAAGATCAAACCGGATAAAAAGGCAGTTGCGGGGGAGATAGGGTGAAAGGGCCCGTGCAAGTTCAGGAAACTCCGCACTCTGGGCCTTTCCCCAGCCAACAGGTCCAAAGGGGACGTAAGCCAGGGAGAATCCCCTCCCGAAGGGGCGGACAAGAAGAAGCAATGGAGCTTCATGTACCCTGAACGCAAGAGGCTGCCATCCGAATTCACTCTTCAGTTTCCCCCAGAACCCGGACTGCAGGAGGACATCAGGATTATCCAGGTCCTCAAGGGAAGTCTGTTTTATCGATAGCATCGGTTAGCTGACTTCCCCATCCCGCACCTTATTGGTTCGGACAGGCTCGCCGGAAACATGAATCTCAGTATTCCCCACTTTCAGGATATGATTCTCTACCTGTTCTTTCGCTTCCCGTTCTTTCTGGCTGCCGGCAAATCGCTCTTTGAAGGTTTTTATCTCTTTGTCCTCAAGCCGCTTGAAGAGGATCTCAGGTTTTTCGATATCAGCAATGCCCGTAAGGCTGCCAAGGTCCTCCCAGGAGAGTTTCCCTGTCCGGAGCCACTTACCGATCACCTCAGCGGCGGGGATAAAGGGGCTTAAAAGAATACCTAAATCCCTAACGAGATAGGTCAGATCTCTTAACAGCCGGGCTGCTGCTTCCGGTTCAGAAGTTCTTGTTTTCCAGGGCTCTCCCGCCTGAAAGAACTTGTTTCCCATATCCGCGAGAGCAAAGATTTTCCGGAAAGCATCCCGGAGCTCGGCACGATCAAAGTGCTTCGTTATCTCTCCCTCCATCTCCTTAACTTTTTCCCAGAATGCGGAATCGCTGCCCCCTTCGGGGATTTTACCGTCATAAAACCGGTGTACAAAGGAGAGGGTCCGGTTTACCAGGTTTCCAAGGTTTCCGATCAACTCGCTGTTTACCTTCTCCTGAAAATCCTTCCAGGTGAAGATGCCATCAGATTTTTCGGGACGGTTATACAAAATGTAAAACCGCCATACATCAGCGGGAATTCCAGTTTCTTTCGCGTCGGAACCAAAAACACCGATCCCTTTGCTTTTTGAGAATTTTCCACTTTCGTAATTCAAATACTCAGAACTGGACATATGATGAAGCATGGTCCAGTTTTCTCCTGATCCAAGCAGAGTAGAAGGGAAAACAACGGTGTGAAAGGGAATATTATCCTTTCCGATAAACTGAAAAAGCTCCACCTCCTCAGGATTTTTCCACCAGTCTTCCCATTCATCTGTATAGTTCGCGGTTATGGAGATGTAACCAATTGGAGCGTCAAACCAGACATAGAACACTTTGTTTCTGAAACCATCCTTTGGAACAGGGATCCCCCAGGAAAGGTCCCTGGTAATACACCGCTCCTTAAGGCCGTCACGTATCCAGCTTCTGGTCATCTGAACAGCATTCCTGGCCCAGAAACCCCTCACGCTTGCTTCCCCAATCCATTGCTCAAGTTTCGGCAGAATTCCCGGGAGATCGATGTAGAGGTGTTTTGTTTTCTTTAAAACAGGGACACTTCCATCAATACCGCTTCTTGGATCGATGAGATCTGTAGGATCGAGTAATTTACCGCAATTCTCACACTGGTCTCCCCTGGCCTCTTCATACCCGCACACGGGGCAGGTGCCTCGAACATACCGGTCCGCCAGGAACATACTGCTTTTTTCACTATAGAGCTGCTCTATGGTCTTCTCGTTGATATATCCGGCCTCTTCCAGCTTGAGAAAAAGACCCTGGGTGATCTCGGTTTGCTTCTCCGTTGAGGTACGGCCGAAATTATCAAATTGAATATTGAACCAATCATAGATATCCGCATGGATACGGTGATACCGGTCGCAGAGTTCCTTTGGGGTTACCCTCTCTTCAAGGGCACGGGTTTCAGTAGCTGTGCCATATTCATCAGTGCCGCAGATGTACAGGGTTTCATAACCGTTTAACCGGCAGTACCGGGCAAAGACATCAGCCGAGAGGACCTGAAGGAGATTTCCAAGATGGGGAATATTATTGACGTAGGGTAAGGCAGATGTAACAAGCCGTTTCTTCTTCATAGAAGGGATAGTAGCTGTTTTCGCCCTGAGTAGTCAACTTGATGAGAGTTATACTGAACATTGCGGCTTTCCCTTGACGAAAGCCAGGCAGGCAAGTACCTTTAGCATTGAAAGATCGAAAAAAGGAGGATCTATGTCTGAACGAGACATTACCCCTACAGGTCTACCCTTCCCTATCAAGCCCAAGATGATTGTGATTGTCGTACTCGTCATCGCGCTTATCGCCCTCGGGTTATCCAGTTTTTTTGTGGTAGACCAGAAAGAACAGGCTGTAGTTCTGTTTCTCGGTAAATTTTCACGTCTTGCCGATCCCGGTTTGAACTTCAAGGTTCCCTTTCTTGAAAAGAACTACAACGTCCCTACAAAGGAAATACAGACCCAATCTTTCGGCTACCGGACCGAAAAAGCGGGTATCACTACGATTTACTCAGCAGGGGATTACCCCGATGAGTCGATCATGCTTACCGGTGACTTGAACATTATCGATGTGGAATGGTCAATCCAGTACCTTATCGTTGATCCCAAAGCCTGGCTTTTCAACGTGGAGTACAAGATAGAGACAATTCGGGACATCTCCCAATCGATTATGAACCAGCTCGTGGGAGACCGGACCATTCTCGATGTTATCGGGCCTGAACGTACTACCATCGAGCATCAGGCTGAGCTGCAGATGAACAAGCTCTTAAACGATTACGGCCTGGGAATCAACATCATCACCGTGAAACTGAGGAATATTGTTCCTCCCAAAGGTTCCGTACAGGATGCCTTTGAGGATGTGAACAAAGCGATTCAGGACATGAACAGGCTCATCAATGAAGGGCAGGAACAGTTCAACAGGGAGATACCGAAAGCCGAAGGTGAAGCAGCGCAGCTCGTCCAGATCGCACAGGGGTACGCCGCGGAACGGGTAAACGAGGCCCGTGGTGATGTCTCCAGGTTCAGTCAGGTTTGGCAGGAGTACCGGAGAAATCCCTCGGTAACGAGAACCAGGCTCTACATCGAGATGATTGAAGAGGTATTCTCCCGGGAAGAGGGGACCGATCTTATCGACAGAAACCTTGAGAACTTCATCCCTCTGAAAACCCTGCAGTCCCAGGGAGGTATCCAATGAAAAAAGTCTTAACTGTACTAATCATACTTGTTGTTCTTCTGGTTATCGTTCTCATGATCGGTCCTTTCTACGTTCTCGAAGAGGGTTACCAGTCTGTCGTGACCCGTTTCGGCGCGATTGTTAATTCCACTCCCAACGCGGGACTCCACTTCAAGACGCCGCTCATCGACACGGTTATACGGTACCCAAAGAAAATCCTCTCCTGGGACGGCAGCTCCCAGAGGATCCCGACCCAGGAAAACCAGTTTATCTGGGTTGATACTACCGCCCGCTGGAAGATTATCGATCCCCTGAAATTCTACGAATCGGTAAACCGGATTCAAAACGCCTATGGCCGTCTGGATGAAGTTATCGATTCAGCAGTCCGGACAGTTATTGCCGATAACCCGCTCCATGAGGCGGTTCGGAACTCCAATGTCATTAACGAAATTGACCGTTCTACCCCTCTGCCGATCGAAGGTGAAGAGGTAACCAATGGAGAGGGGCTCGGAGATCTTTCCCAGCTTATCCTCACCGATTTAACCTACGATGAGGTTGTAAAAGGGAGGGAGATACTTTCCGATGAGATGTTCCTCGCCGCGTCCCGGCTTACTCCCCAGTACGGCATTGAGCTTATAGATATCATTGTCCGTCAGATCCGTTATTCCGATGACCTTACACAAAGTGTGTATAACAGGATGATCAAAGACCGGAACAGAATTGCCGAAGCTTACCGTTCTTACGGTGAAGGAAAGAAACTCGATCTTTTAGGTCAGCTTGAAAACAAGAAGAAGAGCATCCTTTCCGGTGCCTACGAACAGGCCGAAACTATCAGAGGCAAGGCTGACGCGCAAGCTACCCGGATCTATAATGAAGCTTATGAGCTTGATCCCACCTTCTTTGAGTTCTGGAGATCTGTCGAATCCTACCGGAAGGTACTTCCTAAATTCCGGAAGACCCTTACCACCGATATGGAGTATTTCAAATACCTCTATAGCCAGGATGGAAGATAAACTTTTTAAAAGAATGAATTAATGAAAGGGACTGACTCAGACTTCTGAGCCGGTCCCTTTTTTTGGCATTCAAATAGATCATTATTCAACCATGAAGCCTCAGCTCCGCGACCCTCCGGATCTCATCAAGTTCCGGTGTCAGCTCCCTGAACCGGGGGTACCTCTTCCCAAGATCTTCAAGAACACTCATGGTCTCTTCAAACTCCTTCCGGTATTTCCTGAAAGCGAATTTCCTGATAATTCTAAGCAGCTGTTTCTGGTATTTGCGGATTTGCTTCTCGTGAATCCCGGGGGATTTGTTTAACAATCTATTTTGGAGAAGCGTTATCAACACCCCCACCTCCTCCTGCCGGTCGGTGCACGCGCAGAAGAGCAGATCCTCCTCAAAACGGTCCAGGTCGTCATCCATGAGGGCGTCGAAAAAATTATTATCAGGTTCGGTTTCAATACGATAGAAATCCCTCATAGCAAAGGAAATATCTCCCCCTCTCCAATGAAGATCACTAATTCCGTTAGCTCCGTTAGCTCCGATAACTCCGCGGGGTCCTTCCCCAAAATCAAATTCCCCGGTATTCAGAACCTTAAAACGGCTTTGCATCCGTTCCGGAACAAACCCGCCCTTCATGATAGAGAGCATTTTCCTGACCTTTAGGAACCGCAGCATCTCCTGCCTGTCAGTTTTACCCGGACGCTTACCCCTTTTAATAACAAGCTGGAACTCCAGATTCCTTGTTTTTCTCCGGATGCTTTGCTTCCCCCCCCGGTATTTAGTATAGTCCCGGACATACAGTTCTGTTTTTCCTTCCGAACTCAATATCTCATAGAGCTCCTCAAAAGGGATGATTCCTTCGGTATTGTAACTTAACACGATGTACCGGGCATCTACGCTTGTGAGCAGCTCCTTAAGGGCATCAGGGGCGGTGGACGCGTAACACCACCGGGATTTTCGATCTACCCAATCCTTCCGGATCCCCCCCTTCTCCTTAAGCCGTCCATCCTTAGTTAATTCGAGATCAACCGCCGGCTTGTCCCAGAGGGCTATGGTATTAAGGAGATGATAGTTGCTCCCATACTGGTGGCTATTGTAAGGGGGATCAAGATAACAAATGTCTCCGCTTTGCCTTTTTACAAAAACAGCGGCATCTACTGATGAAACATCATAAGAGCCCGGACCATCGATAAGGCAGGGAACCTCCAGGACCATTGTAGCGAGTATCCTCTGCAGGGCATCTTTTCCGTGTCCTCCAAAACCTTTATGAAAGGCTTTGAATACGCCATTGGTATTCGCGTGGGTCGCGGCCTCGTAGAGAAGGGAGGAGACAAGGAGAAGCTTTTCCTGGTAATCCTTCCGGCCGAGGTCCCAACCCGGATACCGTTTCTCTATCTCATATCGAACCACATCGATAAAAAGGCCATTCTCCCGGGTGTAAAACAATCGTTCCCTTCGGTAGTCCGCCTCTTCTGTTACCGCCGGAGCGTAGTAATCCGCGATATACCGCTCTTTTGTTTCCTTAAGCCGGTTGAATTGATCAAAGACCTCCCCAATCCTCCCCTGAAAGAGTTCCGAAACATCATGTTTATTGATTGAGAGATGCGCTTCGGTTACGATTTTCGCGTAGGGTTCCCAATCATTAGCCGCAACTGAATAGCCCAAGGACTTCGCGAGCCGGGATACGGACCCGGAACCGGAAAATGGATCGATAATTCGGCGGCGTGGATCAGGTTCAACCAAATCTTTAAAAATATTACCCAGAAAAGGGAGGAGCAGCCGTTTATTCCCGATATAAGCGATGAGTTGACGGGAAAGGTAAGGTTCATGGCCGGGTACTATCCCGTCTTGCTGAAGATGCTTCATACTGGTAAACTTCCGTACTGTGAGAAAAAGACTATCAGCAATAACCGGGAATATCAACATAATAAAAAAATGGGGAGATTTTGACCCGTTTATTTCCGGTATCTGCTACGATTCACGACAGACATCCCCGGGAGATCTTTTTTTTGCCACATCGGGAATTCATACCGACGGGCACCTCTATATCGATAAGGCGATCGAAAAAGAGGCTGCTGCTGTTGTACTCTCAAAACCGATAGAAAGATACCGGGAGGATATCATATACCTGCAGGTAGAAAACCCCCGCTTTGATCTTTCCCCCGTCTCCGCGGCCTTTTACGAGTATCCATCTACGAAGCTTCCTCTTATCGGCGTTACCGGTACCGATGGGAAAAGCACTACAGTCTCTCTCATTCATCAGCTCCTTTCAAAGTCCGGTTTCAAAGCCGGCTTCCTCTCTACCGTTGAATACTCCACCGGCGGGACCGCGGGGAAAAACCCCTACCGGCAATCTACACCTGAAGCCCCCGATGTCCAATCGATCTTGAAGGAGATGGTGGATTCCGGCTGTACCTATGGGGTTATCGAAGCGACCTCTCATGGCCTTTCCAGGATCACCAACAGGCTGGGAGATGTACAATTCGCTGCCGGAGTTTTTACCAATGTCACCCATGAGCACCTGGAATTTCACGGGACCCTCGAACAATACCGGCAGGACAAGGCAAATCTCTTCCGTTCCCTGGATGAGGTGCCCGATGCCTTTGGTGTGGTGAACCTCGACGATCCCAATGTGGATATTTTCATCAACGCCACCTCCCGAAAAGTACTTTCCTACAGCCTTTCTTCCTCAGAAGCGACCTTCCTGGCGGAGGAGATAGAGTCAGACCCCGAAGGAAGCTCCTTTGCGATCAGGGAGGGCTCTGTAACCCACAGGTGCCGGATACCCCTTCCGGGCACCGTTAATATTGAAAACACCCTCGCGGCTTTGCTCGTAGTACGTGGTATCCTCAAAACAAGACTTGAGGACCTGCTCCCCTTGCTTTCAGGATTGAAACTTCCCCGGGGCAGAATGAAGAAAATTCAGGAGGGACAGAATTTTCATATTTTCGTCGATTTTGCCCATACCCCCGGCTCATACGAAAAAATCTTTCCCATGATGCGGGACCTTACCACCGGAAGGCTTATTGTACTTTTCGGCTCCGCCGGTGAACGGGATACAGCAAAACGGGCAATCCAGGGTAAAATTGCCTCAGAATACGCCGATGTGATCATTCTTGCGGATGAAGATCCACGGGGAGAGGAACCGAAGGCCATCCTGAAGGATATTGCCTCCGGAACGAAAAGAATGGTACAGGGAAAAGATCTGTTTCTAATAACTGACAGACGGGAGGCGATTACCCATGCCTTCTCCATCGCGCGGCAGGGTGATATGGTATTGCTCCTCGGAAAAGGTCATGAGTCATCGATTATATACAAGGATGGACCGGTCCCCTGGAACGAGATCGAGGTTGCAACTGAATGTCTCAGGGAGATTCTTTCCCGGGAAACTGACCGATAACACTTTGATAATCAGTACTTAATAATCAGCACTCAATGAGATCCACCGAAGCCTTGACTTCACCCGCTGCTCCATCAAAGTCGACCACTACATGCCAGCGTTCCTCTCTCGGAGGACGGAATTCCATGGGAGACCTGGTGCACAAGCCGCCAAGGTGTTCATAGGGTTTCCGCATCACATATTTTTGGTAATTGAAGGTGTCCATGAACCGCACCCAAGCCTGCTTGCTTAAACGTACCTGGACAATCCGGTTGGGGCCTGCTTTTACCTGGTAATGTAGGTAATTCACTTTTATACTCCTATGGGACAATTTAATACAGATTCGGAGTAATTTCAACGAAGGAAGACCTCTGCGGCTTCTTGCTTCAAACGAATAAGAATTTTTGCCACTAATTCCATTCGTTGCATCTTACACAAATCAGGAGAAAACACCCCGGAGCCTTTCTTCACAAACTGTTGCTCAACCTCTCCTCCAACCCTCTTTGCGCGCTTTGCGGGCTTTGCGTGAGCCATCTTCAGGAATTTTCACATAAAGGCACAAATTTTTTACCTTGAAATAAAAGCGGAGTCCTTTTTTAGGAAGTGAGATATCGCTTAGATCATATCCGGATCAACGAGCATTCTTCCATCGATCACCCGCACAATTATTATTTTTTCTTCTTCAATCCGGTACATTATACGAAAATTCTCGAAAATGACCTCTCTGTATTTATCATAGAATGTGTCAATGAATTCCGGGACCGGTCTTCCCATTTTGGGATAATTAGTAAGATTTTCAGTTCTTTCTATTATACTGAAATAGTAGCGTTTTGCCGTAGAATGATTTAATTTCCAGTAATACTCTATAATAAATCGTATATCATCTTCCGATTTGGGTGAAAATTCTATCTCAAAAACCATATTCTTCTTTTATCATGGCTTTTAGTTCTTTTAGCGGTACGGTTTTTCCCTGGAGAATAGATTCCTCACCTTCATTTATCAATTTGAGTAATTCTATTTTTCTCGATATTTCTTCCCACGTTTCTATATCCAGAAAAACCCCCGCAGATTTTCCATTTAGGGTAATAATGAAGGGTCTATGTGATTTCTTTTGATCGGTAACTATTTTATTGAAATTTGCCTTAAAAAACGATAAAGAGTTAATATTGTCTCTCAATGAAATCTTCATGTAAATATTATAACATTAATTTGTACTGTATTTCAACCATATTCGTTCTTTTTTTTAAAAAAGAAGAATTTGCCACAGAGGTCACAGAGGGAGGAATGGAGTGTGGGTTAGGGAAAGAAGAAGGCCTCACGCAAAAGACGCAAAGGCGCTAAGTTATTGTTTAAGACCAAGGCGAAGAATCTTATGTATTTGAAATGTGGTATCAAGAATTATTTTTGCATCTTCATTCTCTTTCATGGCTCTACTGCAATAAGGTTTTGTGTCCAGAAAACTACACTATATATATGGTACATATGTTTGCTTATACACCATATATAGCGCATCGTTTGCAGATTCATTAGTTTTTGCAGGGGAGTCTTTCATAGTATTTTAACTCTTTGCGCGCTTTGCGGGCTTTACGTGAACCATCTTCAGGGTGCGTGGCTTACCCTATCTCCTTATTCTCTGTGTGCTTGTAAGTTATATATGGAGGTAAA
>JAGLYY010000159.1 GCA_023131935.1 Spirochaetales bacterium
TGAAAGTAGGATCTGCTGTGACCGTTGTGCGCTTGACGAAAGGAAGACCCTAAGGGTTTCCAAAACCCTTAGGGTCTGTTAATCATACAATTTTACAAACTCATAACTATTACCAGTCCAGTCCATAAAACGCTCAAAATCCTTGAAGTCTAATACCAGTGTTGCCGTATTAATGTTAGGATGAAAACTGATTTTTTCTGCCTTTTCCAGGGTGCTGTCAATAAATACATGAACGTGGTTTTCAGTATCATTGATCAATCCGAAAGGTGAGACCGATCCGGCTTCAATATCCAGGTATTTCTTTAAACGCTTATCAGAAGCAAAGCTGAGTTTGCCTTGCTTTAGCCTTTGTTCCAGATCTTTTATCGCCAGTTTTTGTTTATGTTCAATAATAACCAGGTAATGCCGGTTTCCCTTATGGTTTCGGAAGAAAATGTTTTTGCAATGAGTGGCATTGATATTTTTCCAATGGATAATGGCTTCTTCAACCGTCGCTACAGGAGGATGTTCATAATATTCATATCTTATATCCAGGTCATCTAATACTTCATAGATTTCTTTTGGTCCGTTCATTATTGTATATTTTTAACTTACTGTTTAATAGCTACCTGAAAGTCACGATTAAAGCAACCTTCTTTCAATAATTTATGTCATATATATAACCCAACAACCGGACATAAAACTGCTTTTACCACATATATATCTAAAATTTCTTCGATAATAATGAAACATAATGTTTAAATTTACATAATATACTGAAAATTATCAATTTATCAAATATATAGAAATATAAAGCTTTGAAAAAAGTTCAGGGATATTGGATCATATTACTTTTCTGCGTTTCTCTGGATCTGTATGCACAGGCTCCTGACTGGCAATGGGCCAAGGCTATCCACACTGGCGGACGTGAACTTGCCAGAGATGTAGCAACAGACCCTGTTACCGGTAATATTTATATAGCAGGAGCATGGAAAAATGATTTAAGTGCATATTTTCCGGGAAATTTGAATCCCAGTACGGATTTTTCTTCAACTTACGGAGGGGACGATGGATTGGTCGTTAAATATGATCAAAATGGAACTATCTTATGGGCTTTCAAAATTGGGGGTAGCTGGGATGATGAGGTAAGTGCAATTACTCTTGGCTCATCCGGAAACATTTATATAACAGGGTATATTGATGAAGGAACTAACTATTTTTCAGGTACATCTTCATCAACACCTGATTCGACAATTAGCAATCCTTCAGGATTAGATTTCTTTATTGCTAAATATAATCCTGATGGTGCGTTATTATGGGTCAGACATTCTAATGGATCATCCGGAGATGCTAAAGGACTTGGCATTTACGCTGAAAATTCTTCTGTTATTACTTCAGGTCATTGTACCGGAAGCACAAGTTTTGGCCTCTTTTCAGGCTCATTTAATCAGGGATTTGAAGATTATTTTGTAGCAAAGTATGATGTGAATGGAAGTGAGCAGTGGTTACTTGAAGGGGGAAGTGATGGATCAGATTTTGCTCATGATATACTCTCTGATGGTACTAATGTATATTTTGTTGGAAGTTACAAGGGGGATACATTGAGTGTCCTGGATACATCAGGCACAAAAGTTGATTCGATAGCAAATGCCTTTTCTGGTAACTCCGAGATATTTATCCTGTCCTTCGATGTAAACAGCAATTATAACTGGGGGCAGAAAATATCAAGCATTGATCATGATGATGGATTTGGAATAACCCATGATACTGACAGTCTATATATTACGGGAGGAATAAGCAATTCTGCCAATTTCCCGGGCTATTTGAATAATCCGGTAACTGTTTCTTTCAATAAGGATATTTTTATTTCTTCTCATTCCAAGTCTAATGGTAATACCGGGTGGGTTAG
>JAGLYY010000016.1 GCA_023131935.1 Spirochaetales bacterium
TTCGTTCTTTTAGCTTTCCAATGGTCTCCCGTTTCCTATTTAGTATTTCTTCTACCATTTTTTTTCTTTCTCAAAATTTTGTATAGGGTTATTCCTTGTTTGAATAAAAAATCCCGTAGGATGACCACATTCTTTAAAAGTAAAGAAGAGTTTTAATTATAAAAAGTTTGTTTAATTCATTGTTTACTATGAAATGCCAGAGCCTGCATTCAGATATAAGGTGATTGGACATGTTAAATGAAGCAGATACAAGAGCAAAATTTATTGATCCCCCACTTCATGCATTTGGAGGGGTGTTATGAGCTTCCTGCTGGCGAAAATTTTAGTCAAAATCCTTCTTTTAGCTTTGATTCCTATCTTATTAGCGATTAGATTCAGGTGGGATGCTATTCTTCCCATTATTATCTACCTTCAATTACTGCTAATCTGGGCACAAGCGGAGATAGGGCTAAGGCAACATGTCCTGTTATCAGCACAGTTTGACCCTTTTTTTGATGTAGAATTAATCAAAAAAAGAGTTGTAAATGCTCATTCGTACAATATATATGTCCGTAACACGAGTAAAAATCCTGCTTACAACATCAGAGTAGGGCGAATTTTGTATGAAAATAAACCTATGCCCCCTGATAACTGGAGTAAAGTTTCCTCGGAGCTTATAAGCAGTTTAGCACCTGACCAAAAAGTTTTACTTTGTTCTCTTAATGAAGATATTGTTAAAAAGGATCCAACCATTGAAGTTTCTTATTCCAATCATTTGGGAGATTTGAGAGAAATTTGCATCGAGTTCTTTAGGGACGAAAAACTTTTTCTCACCCCTAGAAAGGTGCAAGCGCCAGGTATTCTTCTTAACACAATTGAAGGCTTAACTTTATTTCTAAATGAAATGTATATTAGGAGGCATCTAGGGTTAGGGTTGAGAGCATCTAAAATAGACAAAGAAAAAGTCAAGAAAAGATTGAAATAATACACCGAAAACGTTTTCACTGCGCGAACCGAATAAACGCCTCCAACTTCTCTGCCGCCTTCCCTTCTTCCAATATTGCCTTTGCAATTTCAAAACCTTCTTTTATGCTAGTTGCTTCGTCAGCGGCGAATATAGCCGCTGCCGCATTCAGTAAAACTACATCCCGTTTCGCTCCCGCTTCCTTGCAACTCAATATATCACGCAATATCCTCGCACTCGCTTTCCTATCACCACCTGCAATTGCTTCAGGCGATGCCGGTTCCAGCCCAAAATCCCCGGGCTCTATGTAATACGACTCTATACTGCCATTTTCCAGATGCGACACCTTCGTCCGCCCCGAGATAGAAACCTCATCCACGCCCGGCTCACCATGCACCACTAACGCCTTCTTCAGTCCCAATATACGAAGCACTTTCGCTATCTTCTCGGTTACCGCAGCATCGTAAACGCCAATGAGTTGATGCGTGGCATTTGCAGGGTTCGTTAATGGGCCCAGAATATTGAACACCGTCCTCATACCTAGCTTCTGCCTCACTTCCATCACGTTCTTCATCGCTTGATGGTGCAAGGGTGCGAACATGAACCCAATCCCAATCTTCTCGATGCATTCCTCTATCTTGCGAGGCGGTAAAGCCAGATTCGCGCCTAATTCCTCTATTACGTCCGCGCTACCACATTTTGACGTTACTGACCTGTTACCGTGTTTCGCTACGGGCACTACGCAAGCGGTGATGAACGCGGCAGTAGTGGAGATGTTGAACGTTTTTATCACATCGCCGCCAGTCCCGCAAACGTCCACACTCTTCTCTACTTTCGGTGTTATTTTTAGTGCCATGTCGCGCATGACCCGTGCAAAAGCAGCTATTTCCTCTTCGGTTTCGCCTTTCGTCCGTAAAGAAGCTAAGAACGCAGCAGTTTGTAGCTTCTCCGCTTCGCCGCTCATTATCGTTCGCATTGCAGCTTCTGCTTCTTCTGCGTTTAG
>JAGLYY010000160.1 GCA_023131935.1 Spirochaetales bacterium
CTGAAAGCATCTAAGTGGGAAGCCCTCCTCGAGATGAGACATCCCATCACCCTTTGAGGTGACTGAAGGCACCAGAGAGAATATCTGGTTGATAGGCTGGCAGTGTACGTACGGTAACGTATTCAGCTGACCAGTACTAATTTGCCGTGAGGCTTGACCATATTATTGATTAACCCTTTGAGATAAGAAGAATCACGGATCAAGATGATTGGTCATTCTTCCCCTGATCCCATAATTTTTTGAAAATAATGTCTGGTGACCTTAGCGGAGGGGTTCCACCCGTTCCCATACCGAACACGGAAGTTAAGCCCTCCAGCGCCGATGGTACTGCGTTAGCGGGAGAGTAGGTCGTTGCCAGACTTTTTTTGTTAATAGTTGCCACAATCCCGAATAACTGGATAATTCAGGTATGAACTACAAAATGCTGGTTATCGATCTTGACGAAACCCTCCTGAACAGTGATTCACAGATTTCTCCGAAGAATCTTAAAGCTCTTAAGGTTGCTGTCGATCGGGGAATACAAGTTGTGCTTTGTTCCGGCCGTCCTACTGTAAGCATGAAAAAATTTACCGGAGAAATATATCGAAACAAAGAGGCCAAGTATCTTATTTCTTTCAATGGTGCTGCGGTACATGAAGTGGCAACGGAAAAAGAAATATACCATCTCGGATTACCGGCAAACCTTGCCCGGGAGTTGGTAAAGTTTGCAAGAGAAAACGCTATTGTAGCTCAATGTTACCGTGGGGAAAAATTCTTTGTAGAGAAACACTGTGAAGAAGCTGAGGTTTATTCGCGGGTTGCCGGGATGCAATATGAAGTGGTTGGAAACCTGGAAGATTTCATTCAAGAAGATCCTTTGAAAATCCTTTTCAATTCTACTCATGAGAAATTAAAAATTGTATTTCCTGAATTAAAACGACTTTCACAAAATTATTTTCATGTTTCTTTTTCAAAATTGATTCATCTTGAATTCTTACATAAAGATGTCAATAAAGGAGCAGGTTTAGAATACCTTTCTAATCACTTAGATATTCCTTTGAATCAGGTTGTTTCCGTAGGAGACAGTTTTAACGACATAGAAATGATACAAAAAGCAGGTTTGGGAATTGCTGTAGCGAATGCCCGTGACGAAGTAAAAGCAGCTGCGAATTATGTAACCTCTAAGGATAACGATAATGACGCATTATCTGAAGTTGTAGATTTAATCTTATAACTAACCCTTTCAATCGTGAAAGAGCGTGATTCAGTTTTTACCCTTAAACTGGCTTCGGTAAAAAGTACTGTAGAATCCACCTTTTAATAACAATTCATCATGTTTACCCTGCTCAATAATGCGTCCATTATTCACCACAAGGATTTTATCGGCCCCCCGGATAGTACTGAGGCGGTGGGCAATAACAAAGCTGGTGCGATCTTTCATCAAGCGGAGAAGGGCATTCTGAATATGAATCTCTGTGCGGGTATCAACATTACTGGTTGCTTCGTCGAGGATAAGGATCTGTGGATTTGCAAGGATAGTCCTTGCGATGGTCAGTAGCTGCCGCTGTCCCTGGCTTAGATTCCCCCCTCTTTCAGAAAGAGGCGTTTCATATCCCATTGGAAGGTGACGGATGAAAGGATCAGCGTCAGCAATTTTGGCGGCCGCGATGCATTCTTCATCGCTTGCATCGAGCCGGCCATAGCGTATGTTCTCCATCACCGATTCGCTAAACAGGTATGTGTCCTGAAGTACAATGCCCAGTCGGTGACGCAGGTCGTCACTTTTTATTTTACGGATATCAATGCCGTCAATAAGAATCTTTCCACTGTCAACGTCATAAAAGCGGGTAAGGAGATTGATGATGGTTGTCTTCCCCGCACCGGTGGGTCCCACCAGGGCAATGGTCTGTCCTCCGGCAGCTGAAAAACTCATCTCTTTTATCACAGGAACATCAGGGATGTAACTGAAATTTATTTGATGAAAAATGACTTCGCCGGAAACCTCATCCAGAGTGGCTGCTCCCGGTGTGTCGGTGATTTCCGGTTTTGTGTCAATCACTTCGAAGATGCGTTCCGCACCAGCCAATGCTCCTTGAATCTGATTGTAGAGATTTCCCAATTGCCTGAGGGGAGCGGCGAATCTGCGGGAATAGGTGTAAAACGCGGCAATTGTACCGATGGTCGCCCAACCTTGTAGGGCCATCCACCCTCCCAATCCCGCCAGAATGGCAATATTAGCGTTGCTCAGGATACCCATAAGAGGTGGCACAAGCATTGCGTAGGTCTGAGCCCGTATCCCCGTCCGACGGACTTTGTTATTTGCCTTATCGAAGTCTTTCAAAGCCGCGGTTCCCTGACCAAAAGCCATGATGATCCGCTGACCGCTGAACATCTCCTCCAGCTTGCCGTTCAGTTGTCCGATCTCCTTTTGATAACGCCGAAAATTCTGCCTTGTACGCTTTCCTACGAAACCAACCAGCCACAGCATGAAAGGAAAAATGATCATTGAACCAACGGCAAGCCAGAAATTGATGATAAACATCATCACCAGGATGCCCCCCAATGTGATTACACTACTGAATAGGTTTGTTACGTTCTGTGAAAGGACCCGGTTGATGGCGTCAAAATCATTTGTCAGGCGGCTCATCAATTCCCCATGGGGCCGGCGGTCAAAGAAACGGAGAGATAGGGTCTGAAGGTGGGCAAAGAGATGTTGACGTAAACTCTGCATTGCCCGTTGGGAGATCCTTGCCATAATGATACCCTGACCGGTTTGGGTCAGCCACCCTGCGAGGTATGCTGAAAGCATCATCAGTACGATCATCCCAAGACCGGACAGGTCTCCGGATCCTAAAAACCTGTCAATGGCCCGGCCTATCAGGAAAGGGGGTAGTAAACCGAATCCCGTACTGAGTATAACAAGGGTGAATGCTCCCCAAAGTTTCCAGCGATACGGATGGAGAGTGATGAGCAGCCGTCTGAGAGCCCCGCGGGCATCCCTGGCTTTTTCAATTTTCGCCTGTGCGCCCCTTCCTCCGCGACCGGGCATGCCGCTTCCCATTGGTGAATCTGAGCGAACAGGTTGCCTGCTGGTAGACTGATTAGCCATGCTGTTCCCTCCCGTCCCCTAACTGGGAATCATAGATTTCCCGGTAGACGGGACTTGATCGGATGAGCTCAGTATGATTTCCCTCCGCGACAATTTTTCCCCGATCAAGCACTATTATCTTGTCAGCATTGAGCACGGTACTGATCCGTTGAGCGATCACGAAGGTGGTACTGTCGGCCATCAGGTTTTCCAGAGCATCTTCGATCTTGATTTCAGTCTTAACATCAACAGCACTGGTGCTGTCATCTAAGATGAGAATTTTAGGTCGTACAAGTAATGCCCGCGCGATGGCGACCCGCTGTTTCTGTCCCCCTGAGAGGTTCACCCCCCGCTGGCCAAGCTGGGTATCGTAACCATCGGGAAGCGACAGGATAAAATCGTGGGCCTGGGCTGCTTTAGAAGCGGTGATAATTTCATTCTCGGTCGCTTTCGGTCGTCCATAACGGATGTTATCCCTGATAGAACCGCTGAAAAGTACTGCCTCCTGGAGGGCTATCCCAATCTGACCCCTAAGAGTTTCCAGGGGCAGGTCCCGTATATCCTGTCCATCCAGGGTCAGACGGCCATCACTCACATCATAAAAACGGGGAATCAGATGCACGAGACTGGATTTTCCCGATCCGGTTGCCCCCAGGATAGCCACAGTCTGTCCGGGTTCCGCTATAAGATTGATCCCTGACAGGACCGGCTCAGCGCAATCCGGCCTGTAGCTGAAACAGACATCTTCAAATGCCACCCTGCCATGGAACTTCTCAACGGATACTGCTCCCGGGTGGTCCTCCACCTCAGGGATACTGTCAAGGATTTCCCATATTCTTGCGGCAGAGGCATCGGCAGCGGAAAGAGGTCCGACCATACCTCCAAGCATCATCATCGGGAAGAGCGAGTAAGAAATATAGTTGAGAGAAGCGACAATCTCTCCAACGGTAAAGGTATTTCCAATCACCATTTTCCCCCCAAACCACAGGACCCCTGCGATACCCAGGTTAACAAGGAGCATCATTGTTGGAAGGAGGATGGCAAGGAGCTGTATAACTTTTATATTTTCTCCCATCAGGTCGGAATTTGCTTGCTTGAAGCGGTCCTGTTCATGATCTGAACGAACAAAAGCCTTCACAACCCGCACCCCGGCGAGGTTTTCCTGCAATACCTGATTCAACTTATCCAGTTTCTTTTGGACCCCGAAAAAAAGGAAACGGGCTTTTGATCCAATGACCCAGATAATCCCCCAGATAAAGGGGGTAAGTACAAGCAATAATAAAGCCAGGGTCTTACTGGTCAGGACCAGCATTATCACACTGCCAATCATCCACAGGGGAGCCCGGGTGAGCATTCGCAGAGACATCTGGACAATCATCTGAAGCTGATTGATATCGCTGGTTGCCCTTACCAGGAGTTGACCGGTCTGAATACGGTCTAGATTACCGAATGAAAAGGTCTGAACCTTGCGGACAAGAGCACTGCGCAGATCAGTACCAACCCCCTGGGCTGCCCGAACCGAAAGAAGGGTGTTACCTATGGAAAAAAGAGCGCTCAGAACCGCTGCTCCAAGCATCAGGAGAGAGGTGTTCAGGATGACATTGAGATCCTGTTTGAGTATTCCCTCATTTATTACCCGTTGAGTCAGGCGGGGAATCGCGAGATCAGCGACCACTACTCCAAACAAAAGAAACATTGCCATAACAGCAATACCGGCGTAGGGTTTAACGAAAGAAAAAACGCGGAGAAGTGATTTCACTGCTTTCCCCCTTCTGTTACGGATTGGATCGGGTTCACCATCCGGGGCAGCGTGTTATGCCCCGGTGATGAAATGTATCGGATATTATTTACTTTTCTACTTCAGATATGTTTTTTCAAACTCATCAAGCATTTCCTCAATTGAGGGAGAGCCGAGGGCTTCAATATCGTAGGATATTCTTAAGATTGGTTTGTTGGTCTTTACCAGTTTCCCAAGATCAAAAGGGCTGCCGTCAAGGATTAAATCAGCCGGTACCGCGTTGAGGGTATCCTCTAAATCTTTGATCTGGGCATCGTCATATCCCATTGCGGGGATTATCTCCTGAATCTGAGGGAAGTCCTTAAATATTGTTTTCATAACTCCCTTAAGGTAGGGTTTTGGATCCACAACCACACAGTCATGCTCACGGGCAGCGATAAGACCGGCGCCATATGCCATGTTCCCATGGGTCAGGGTGGGTCCATCTTCTACCACGATTACCTTCTTCCCCTGGAGTTCACTATTCCTGTTGTCTTCGATGGTAACTACTGAGTTGGTGCGGATAACTTTAGCTTCAGGATTCAGCATTCGCATGTTATCTTCAACTAACTTGACATCTTCAGGATTCGCGCTGTTAAGTTTGTTCAAAACGAAGGCGTGACAGAGACGGGCGTTTACCTCTCCGGGATGAAATTTCAGCTCATGTCCCGGCCGTAAGGGGTCAATGACCGTAAACATGAGGTCCGGTTTGTAAAAGGAGACTTCATTGTTACCCCCGTCAAAGACGATGACATCCGCTTCTTTCTCCGCTTCCCGGATGATCTC
>JAGLYY010000161.1 GCA_023131935.1 Spirochaetales bacterium
ATAATCAGTACCTTTTTCCTTCCTTTTGCCATGTTACTTCCTTAGTAGTAAAATTTGATCGATGAGATCCTAAATTTATATCCCTCCATGCCCGGGAAGTCAAGGAAAAGTTCTTTAATTCGGGAAAGAGAGTCGAGACTGTTCCATCCTGTTGCCTTGCCATGCTTAAAGTAAGGGCAATAAGACCGAACGAGCTGTTCATTTGACAAATATGCCTTGAAAATGATATAATAAGTGCAGAAAAAGGGGTGTGTTTTAACATGAAACGGTTTGCTGAAGAATATCTGGAAAAATGGATAAGTAAGAAGCGGAGGAAGCCGCTGGTACTGAAGGGGGCACGGCAGGTTGGCAAATCCACTTTAGTCAGGCAATTTGCGTTAAACAACAAACTTAATTTACTTGAAATCAACCTGGAAAGGACACTTTATTTAAATGATATCTTCAAGACGTTTGATACGGAGCGCATAATACTTGAATTGGAGGCCCTTACAGGTAAGAAATTAATAAATCCCGATTCTCTTCTCTTTCTTGATGAAATTCAGGCAACCCCAAATGCACTACAAGCCTTAAGATATTTATATGAGGATTTCCCTGACATTCCCATTATTGCTGCCGGGTCTCTTCTTGATTTTACTCTTGCGGACCATAGCTTTTCTATGCCGGTTGGAAGAATCGAGTACTACCATCTTTTCCCTATGTCCTTCAAGGAATTTTTGCTTGCAGATGAGCCTGAGCTTCTTGAATACATTCGGAAGTTTTCTCTGGATATAGAGCTTCCGGAAGCTGCGCATAGAAAATTGCTGCAGAAGCAGCTGGAATATCTTTACACGGGGGGGATGCCTGAAGCCGTTTCAGTGTATATAGAGAGTAGATCGTTGACTGATGTTTTCGAAGTTCATCGTTCCATAGTTGATACATATCAAGACGATTTTTCCAAATATGCCAGACAAAAAGATCTGGTATTGATGCAGAAAATATTCAGGTACATTCCTAGATCGCTTGGCCAAAAGATTAAATACACGAACATATCCAGGGAAGATAGATCAAAAGAACTAAAAGGAGTGATTGAACTTCTTTCCAAGGCCCGAATCTGTCATAAGGTATATCATAGCCACGCTTCAGGAATTCCACTTTCCGCGGAAATCAATGAGTCTGTGTATAAATTAGTTTTTTTGGATATCGGGCTTGTTAACCATATCTGCGGAATAGACTGGTTATCAATAACCGGACTTGATGATATTCGATTGGTTAATGAGGGAAGGCTTGCAGAGCAGTTTATTGGACAACATCTTGTGAATATAAATAACGGGATGGGAGAATCTTCCTTGAATTATTGGCTCAGAGAGTCCAGGTCAGCTAATGCAGAGGTAGATTATCTCATTTCCCGTGGGACCTGGATTCTGCCTGTAGAAGTGAAGGCGGGAAAAAGCGGATCATTAAAGTCTCTTCAGCAGTTTGCACTGCAAAAGCAGTCAAAGCTCTGTATCCGTTTCGACCTGAATAAACCGTCTTTACAAAAAGTTGAACACACAGTGCGTACGAAAGAGGGGAATAGACAGGTTTCCTTTCAG
>JAGLYY010000162.1 GCA_023131935.1 Spirochaetales bacterium
GGAAGATTAACTAAAATGGTAAAATAATCATTATTGAAACACTTGGAACCAATACGGAAACACCATTCGCTCCAGGTGAAACACTGGAGATGTTTTATTCTCACTTGGAAGAGAATCATAATTTTAATCGTGTCGTCATTAATACCGATTATCGTTTTTCAAGTGTAGATAAAGCCGTAAGAAAGATGGAATTCTTTTTTGGAGAGAAAATGGCAAAAAGCATCTCAGAGAAAAAGACCGCAGTTGTAAAGGAATTTACCGGAATATGGTATAAATAATATTGAAATGTAGCCGTGTCGTTCACTTACTGCCGATTTTTCCATGCAAGACGACAGAAATAAATAATTAATATAGCCTGTGTCCATGGAAATATGGGATACCACCAAATACCATTTTGATCAGGATGAGCAAGAATAATATGAATCAAAATAGGCTGAAAAATCATAAATACTCCGTCTATCATCCCCAGTATTAAACCCCATTTATTTTTCAAAAGAATCAATAGTATGCCAATTGCAAGTAGACACGCAAAAAATGAAACTCCTATCGCTCCTGGTCCTCCCATCTTTATAGCACCTGGTATTTCCCGGACAATTTTATGTACAAGTTGTATTAACATTAATGCTACCGCGGCTTGTATTTGAATAGAAGGCAAGAGTTTCGTTTCAGTTTTCATTTCAATTTCTCCTTTTTTTTCAGTATGACCTCAGGAAGTAATGAGCTTAAACAGCCCAGCTTCTGCTTCAGGCGCCATTCTTAGCCCCAGTCTCTTTGCCTGCCTCTCGCCTTGCCCTGTAACCGAACACAACTATCGGGATCTGCATGAAAGACCAGACAGTGGGACCGAATAATAATGATTTGTAACCGGCAGGAGTAGCAATCAGCATATAGATAACATGAGTCAATGCGAGTGTTAGCGTAACTATCCCCAGCAGCATTGCTGCCCAATAACCCCATCTGTACTCTCGAGCACAGACAGGAATCAGAAATAAAGCAGAAACCGACATAACAGTGTGCCGATACCCTCCCAATGTTAATATATAGCTCACGTTATCAAATCCAGATCCATACTTAAAGCCGCTGTCCAGCCCCATGAAAATCCACAAAACACTGACCACCAATCCAATGATAACGCCTAGCGTGTTAGTCGATATCTTTTTCATAAAATTACCTCCTTATATTAGATTAAGTTAATAAACAGTAACTTATAGTCACATTAAAATATTTTACACCTCCTTACAATTTTCTCTCTCAAGGCATTCTGAGCAGGGTATATCTTTATTACATTTTATGAACGCTTTTCTGAAAAGCTCATCCATATTAACTTTAAACTCCATTAGCACATCTGTATTTACCGAATAATAAACCCTGTAGCCCTTCCTCTCAAAATCCAGGAGATTCAAATGCTTAAGAACTCTTATATGCTGCGATACTGCTGGCTGCGTAATTCCAATCCGTTTAGCAATATCAACAACACAGAAACGATCTTCAGTATTTGATGCCAGTATTTTAATTATTCGCAGTCTGGTAGGATCGCCGAGTGCTTTAAATATTTCTGCCATTCTTTCAACAAAATTCTTCATTTACATTCCTATAAAGTTTATAAGCAATAACTAATATAAAGCATTTATTATTACCTGTCAAGAGTTTTCGTCGGATACCGGTTTTGCTTCAATAATCTTCAACTTCTACATCATTTATTCCAGTAAGGTGAGTTTTTTTAATAATCCTGTAAACTGTAACTGCAAATCAATGGAGGTTAATCTACCAATCATGTTACATAAAATACAGCTTTTATTGCCTTTTTACTCCGAGCACCAGAAAGGCATTCCTTTTGAAATACCACTCTCCCTCTTTCTGAATAAAATATATAGTTACTTCAGTATCATTAACCCCATAATCAATAAGGTCATAAATTTCTTTTCTCCTTTTCTCTGTCGTATGGCATGATTAAAGTATTCATGAAGATTTAAGCCAATAGTAATAGTATGAGAGTGAAGAATTTCTAAGTCATTATCGCGAAATAACCGGGTTATGAAATCACAGGATAGGGTTTTGTTATGACTGACATCAATCAAACTTTCCATTCTTTCAAAATAATCATTAACCGCCGGGTTTTCGTATGCAACGATATCTTGCACGGAAATTTTCCCACTGCTTTCACAACACCGCTTCATTTCACTAACAATTCTTTTATAATTATCAAAGTGATGGAATGCTGATTTGCTGCTCACAATTGAAAATCTGTCACTTTTAAATGGAAGTTCAAAAACATCCTGCGCTATGAATGATATATTTTTCAACTGTAATTCGCTGCCATTCTTCTTTGCAATTTCAATCATTTTACTCGACAGGTCAACACCACATACTTTCTTAATCTTTTGCGCGCAAAAAATAGCATATTCTCCTGTACCACATGCGACATCCAGCAGTGTATCGTCTTTAACAATTCCGCAAAATTCATAATATCGTCTCATATATTCCTTGTTGCGTGTAATTGCCCAATTTGAGAATTTATCAGCCTGTATATTGAATTGCTGCCTTAATATCTTTTTCTTATCCATAGTTATCACCTTTGAATACATCCAACTAAAAAGATTTAGAAAATGGAAAAACTTCTGTTATTTCATTTTCTCTTTATATTCCTTGAGTTTGTAGTAATTTTATGTTTAATCATAAATCCTAAAATCCCAACAACTCCACCAATAAAAGTGCAAATCAATCCGCCAATTCCATGACCTATTGCATTATCTAAATGTGTTTCGGGAATAGGAAGAACAAAATAATTTAATAATCCTGAAATTACTCCACCAACTATTCCACCAATTATTGATCCTTTTAATGCTTCAACTAATTTAGATTTCATTTTCATTTTCTCCTCTTTGATATTAAACCAGTAAATAATTTTTAACGAATGATAGCTATAATTCTGAATAATAGCAGCATCCATTTGGGCAAAATAATATTTTTCATGTTCCGTCGGATCATTTTTTTATTACTTTTACAATTCTATCCGGTTCGAGTGTAAGAAATGCCGGAGCTTTTCGCTCTCCTTCCCCTTTTTTATTCTGAAAGGGGGTATTTATCGAACCGGGCATTAGAAGCCCCACGCCGATACCTTGCGATTTTAGTTCTTTACGCAGACCCTCAGTGAATCCTGCCAGTGCAAACTTTGTGGCAGCATAGACACTCACATCAGCAAAGGGAACAATTCTACCAAACAGCGAACCAACATTGAGAATATATCCTGCTTCTTGCGCCTTGATTAACGGAAGAAGTGCTTTAATACAATAGTAAGCTCCATAAAAGTTTATCTCGAAATGACGTCTCATTTCCTGATTGGAAATTTCTTCCGATACTCGATATACACCGATACCGGCATTATTGATGAGCACATCCACATGGCCGTACTTTTCTTTTATTCTGGCGGTCATACCAGCCACATCGTCCTCAGAAGAAACATCACAACAAACAATGAGAGGAGATTCTCCCGTGATTTCTTCAATCTCAGCTTGCACCTCTGTTAATCGCTCCTTCGATCGGGCAACCAGAACTACTTTTCCCCCGAGCCGGCTCAGCTGAATAGCTGTTTCTTTACCTAATCCACTGGATGACCCTGTGATAATGATGACTTTATCTTTAATTTTCATAATAACTCCTTCCTGTCAAATTAATGCTTCCCTATAGACCCAACAATTTTGGATATAAGCCGGCAGCCCAATCCCTGATAGCCTCCCAATTACGGTAGTCGCCCTCGCTAACCCCGTTTCCTCTAAACGGCCATAAAATCCGGTACATAAACTGTAACTTGCTAAAGTCCAGCTTTCCGGTAAAGATACCTACATCTACCGGTTTCACTTCCGGAATTTGCTCATACACAGGATCTAAAAATGCTGCTGCAATACTACGGGTCTGCTCATTATCTTCAACCGTGGTCAGTGACGCTAAAAAATAGGCGGTAGGCATTCGGCTTAACGCTTCGCGGTGAACCTTTACAAACTCAACAGCCTCAGGTAACCACTCACCTGAATGAATAGCACTGCCCACTATAACTGCCTGATACGGACTTAGGTCACTAACCTTTTTCGCCAGGCGTACATCCACGGCTGCTCCAGCCTTAAACAGCACTTTCGCGATGGCATCAGCGATCCCACCTGTTGATCCGCTATGACTGGCATAGGCGACTAATATTTTCTTTGCTGAGTTTTTCTCATCACCATAGCTCGTTTGGATAAAGTCTATTTTCGGCGGTATCAGATTAAACCCGCTGTAACCCAGCGCTATTGTTCCTGCTAACATTACTAACAGCGTCAGAAATAGCAACCGGTTGATTTTAGTTTTTTTGTTCATTTGACACTCCTTTTATTAACGTTATTATTATTATTTATTATCAGGGTTCAGGTCTCAACATTTGACATAACATTCCAGGCATTTTTTTAGGGGCGAGTTATGTCAAATGTGAAGACCCCTGAATTCGTTCTGGTATATGCCACATACTAATATGTTTCATAGCATCATAATAAAAAAAATTTAATCTTTATCCTTGTAGTTCTCAATCAACTCATCAATCCATTTAATCATATCCCTGAAGATCATACGATACAGTTTCATGATAGCCTTAACTTCTGTCGAGACATCCGGCCATTCAGCAAAATCATTATCTACATCGTCCTTGCTGCTGATAAAACTCATTTTTAAATCTTGGAGCATTTCCAAGGCAGTCTCTTTATCTACAAGACTCAAATTTGCTATAAGTGCATTGAAATCAAAAAATATTTTGCCTGGATTAGTGGAAAAACGGTTCATCAGATCGAGAAGATATTTCTTCCCTGATTTTGTTATGCTGTAAATTACCTTTTCAGGCATTTCTCCTTCTTTAATAGTCTTACTTGAAAGATAATTTTTAGCAGCCAACTTCTTTATGTTTTGATATATCGTTGGAGAACCAACTTTTACCCATTTTTTCATCCGCTTGAATTCAAAATACCGGGTAATTTCATAGGCACTCATTGGTTTTCTTTTTAAAAAGCCAATTATTATCAAATCGATGGAAGACATGCTCCTATACTCCTTGAATGTTCCAAATTGGTGTCAACTATATTATCCATATTACTATATACCATAATACTCTATTCGACATAAAAAGTCAAGCATTTTTTAAGTTTTTTTTAAGTTTATAAATAATTTCAACCGGCACAGATGCCGGTTGTTTTACCATATATTTCCTTACAACGGGGGGCGGGGAAATAGTATATAACGTTTCGCGGATAAAAGAAGTTGCCAAAGGCAATTTGGGGAAATATAGGATTTCCCTTTTATCTGCTGTTATCTGAAGTCGCCGTAAAATATTCTTCAAATCAAATATACCATATCAATATCTATCTGACCAACCACCATTTATGCGCCATTCTGGAGGTTCTGAAATTTTACCCCAATACTCAGTAATTTTAATTATATAATTCCTTTTAAATTCAAAGAACGAAGTTGCATAAAAACTTTGCAAATTCTCTACCGAGGTTACTTTCACTACGGATATCACAATCTCATTGATAGAAATCAGTTTTTCTAATATTATCTTCCAAGTTTCCGGGTAATTCTTTTGAGTCAAAATAAAGTTATCACGTCCTTTAAAAATTTCTTGAGTATTTGGCCAAATCACTTTCGCATTTGTATCCATAAAAGTTCCAGCTAAATCAAAATTATATTCATCAAATGCTTTCCAATATTGTTCAACAATTTTTTCTTTTGTTTTCATGTTCGACACCACAACGTATTATAAT
>JAGLYY010000163.1 GCA_023131935.1 Spirochaetales bacterium
CTATCAGCTTAAACTGATTTCAATATCACGTCAAATATGCATAACTAGCGAGTATCCCGCAGACATATCAGATATCGGGGTACATAGCCTGCATTTCTGTTAGATATTACCTCTAAATGGCTTACTGTACTGCAATATTGCATGTCTACCACCTCCATATCTGCCTATCTGCCCGTATCTTAGCGTAAATACCGCACATTTTCAACTTTCTATTGAAGTACCTATGAAGCACGTTTGAACCGGAAAGGTAAACAGCACAAAACACACTAAGATGGTTTAATTTAGTTCAAGAAGTATCTTCCCCATCCTCACCCCTTTGCGGCCTTGGCGCCTTTGCGTGAGGTCTTCTTCCTCTTCCCCACACTCCATTCCTTCCTCTGTGGCAAATTTCTTATTTATAAAATAGTAAAAAACATAGCATCCTGAAGCACCGGTTACAAAAACCCCTTTATATATTGTAAATACCGAAGGAAATGAGTACCATTTCAATATGGAGAGCCGAATGGAAGACATGATGGAAATTCTCGAGCAGGAGCTTGAAGAGGCAGTTGAAGTAAAGAACAAAAAGTCTCTCCACCGCTATATCGTACTGTTAACCGAAAACATCATCCGGAAGGATAGCTACGAAAAAGAACAGCTCGAGCTGAGAAGCGACATAAAGACACTGGCAGAAATAGTAAAACAGGGTTTTGAATATATGGAAAAGCGGTTCGAAGTTGTTGATAAGCGCTTTGAAGATATGAACAAACGATTCACCATGATGTTTGCCTTCATGAACATCGGTTTCACTATCATCGTGCTGCTGACAATCCTTTTTAAATTCATTGCCTGAATGTGGTCTCTTTTTTCTTCATCTTTATCCCTTAGCGGCCTTTGCGCCTTAGCCTGCATGTAACGAACATGCAGGGAAGATAGGCGCGAGCTCTTCTTCCTCTTCCCCCCCCCACACACTCCATTCTTCCTCTGTGACCTCTGTGGCAAAAATTCTTATTCGTTTAAGATAAGATGGCCACAGAGTACACAGAGAAAAGGGGAGATAGCTTAGGTCATAGCACCCTGAAACAACTGTTATACTTCAACTATAATTCTACCCCTCTCTTTTCTTCATCCTCACTCCTTTGCGGCCTTAGCGCGAGCTCTTCTTCTTTCCCTCCTCCCTCCTCCCTCCTCCCTCCTCCCTCCTCCCTTCCCTCCCCCTTGTGTAACTTCTCTCTTTTCTTTACATTTTGAGGTAATATGTTTTCTTTCGCTAAATGTTCACATAAGGGATGTACGAACTATGCTCTAACAGGCGAGGATTCCTGTTTTCTCCACCTGGAAAAGAAAAAGCTTTTTATGAAGAAATTCCTGGAAAAACTCTCTTGTGAAGATAAACATAAAAACCTCAACTTAAGCCACCTGGATTTTAGCGGTATTGATTTTTCCGGGAAATTTTTTCATGTCTGCAATTTCTCTCATAGTAAATTTGTGGGCTGCTGCTTCGATAAGGTGTTTATCCGGCTGAGTTTCTTTGACCATAGCCTGTTTGAGGACTGCAGTTTCCAGGGTGCGAATATCAAATATGGGGTTTTTGCCGCTTCCAGAATGAAAAAAGTTGATTTTAGCGGCTCTGATATTCTCAACACAAGTTTTATTGGCATGTCAGCTGAAGAAACAATTTTCAACGATTCGGACCTCTATTTCAGCATGTTCACCGATGCTGAATTGCGAAATGTTGAGATAAAAGATTGCAATCTGAAAAGGGTCAGCTTCATTAAAACCAGGCGGGAGGGGGTAAATTTCAAATATTCAAATTTTGAAGAGGCTGAGTTTGATGGGGAGCTTTTCGAATGAGGTTATTTTTTCATTTCGCTGTTCTGGGATTTTCCAATACATATCTCCTTGGCGGTGAAAACGGAGGAGATGCTGTTCTCATTGATCCCGGTGTTATGGACCTGCCTCTTTTACAACTCATCGAAAAAAACAACTACTACATCCGTTCAATCCTCCTTACCCACGATCATAAGTCCCATGTAAACGGGATAAAAACTATAAAAAAAATCTATGATGCCGATATTTACGCTAATTCTCCACTAATATTGGAATATACAACAAAGGTAATTCGTGACGGAGATCATCTTTCTCTGAATGATATCGAGATTGATATCCTGGAGGTTCCCGGTCACTCGAGTGATTCTCTGATTTTCCGGATAGAGGATGTTTTCTTTTCGGGAGATGCTTTTGGGGCTGGGTCTATCGGGTCAACCCCGAACAGTTACGCCAGGGCCTTGCTGGTGAACACCATTCGGGACAAGATTTTCAGCCAGGAAGATCACCTGATCATCCTGCCCGGTCATGGTCCTCCCAGTACCGTCGGCATTGAAAGAGACCACAATCCTTATCTGAAGAGATCCATTTAGTCAACTTTTCCCCTTTTTTCGATGATATATCTTTTAAACCGGTCCGGCATGGGCGCCCGGAATTGTCTGGGACACTCTTCCCTAGGTAAACGTATTTTTAAACGATAGGCATGGAGCATGAGGGTCCGGTTCCCTGGATTCCGGGAATAGAGGGGATCCCCCACTATTGGATGCCTGATGGACAGCATATGCACCCGCAGTTGATGCGTACGCCCGGTTTCCGGGTAGAGGGCAACAAAGGTTGATTCCTTCCAGCGGGTGAGGACCCGGTACCGGGTTTTCGCGGCCTTTCCCCTCCCCGTCTTCCAGGTAAACTTTTTCCGGTGTTTCGGATCCCGGGACAGAAAACCTTCGACAGTGCCCTCTTTCTCCCTGATTACCCCTTTCACTATGGCGAGATACATTTTTTTTGTTGTTTTTTTCCTGAACTGAGAAGAGAGATATTCCTGGGATTCAGGATTCCTTGCGGCAATGATCACACCGGAGGTATCCTTGTCCAACCGGTGAACTATACCGGGCCTTATTAACTCACTGTTGAAATTCTCCCCATGATTTTTATAGTGATAGAGAAGTCCCTGGACGAGGGTTCCTGAATAATTGCCGGCCGCCGGATGAACTACCATTCCCTGCGATTTATTCAGGACAATCACATCAGCATTTTCGTAGATAATATCCAGGGGCAAAGGCTCAGGTACTATACCCGGCTCCTGCAGGTCCTCATACTCGACAACAATCTTATCACCGAACGATACTTTACCGGATAGTTTTGCTTCTTTCCCATTTATCCAGACTTTTGTATTTCGATGCCGGATCTGACTCCGGGAAAACAAGGAAAGATGCTCAGAGATGAATTTATCAACCCGCAACCCGTCGGGAATATCCTCCCCAACGGAGGCTTCGACCTTGTTCATTGGGATGTTTCCCCAAGCCCGAGAAGGAAGTCTATAAGAGCGATAACGAGGGACACCCCTGCCGCGGAAAGGAGAATATATTTTTTTTCATCTACGGTGAGGGGATCGGTCATCAGGGAATAATTCTCCTCTTTCAGTATCAGAGAGTTCTGAATAAGCCGGAAACCATCATAGGCAAGGCTGGAGACAAAGAGCGTGATAGGATAGGACCCGAAAAAAATAACCTCCCCTCGCCTTAAGTCCCGCAGCCAGGGGGGGAACTCCTCCTTTTCGTAAGGAACAGGTTCAGAGGGCTCTGATTCAGTGTCTTTCGTTTCAACATCATCGGCAGCTACGGGAACAATGAGGACCACGCACATTATTAATAATAGGAGGACTGAAGGCACCCTCATACCCGTGCTCCGAAAAGGGCTGTTCCTATTCTTACGAGGGTGGATCCCTCCTCGATTGCGATTTTAAAATCTGAGGACATACCCATGGACAAGATATCCATATGTAACTCAGGATACCGTTCTGAAGTTTTTTGGAACAATTCATGGAGAGAGCGGAAGGAATGGCGAACAGGGGCTTCCTCCCTGGTAAATGGGGCCATTGTCATCAACCCTCTGATCGTAAGTTTTTCGAGGCTTAGAATTTCATCAATTGTCCGGTACATCTCATCAGAGCTACGAAAACCACTTTTACTTTCCTCTCCCGAGGTGTTGACCTCTAGGAGAATATCCATAGACCTGCCTGCTGAGATGAGTTTATCATTGAGAACCAGGGCTGTTTTTATTTTATCAATGGATTGAACACAGGAAGCAATTTTCACAACATACTTTGCTTTATTGCTCTGTAGGTGTCCAATGATGTGAAGTTCACCATCCTCATGAAAGTCCTCAAATTTACTTTGAGCTTCCAGCACCCGGTTTTCTCCGAACAACCGGATTCCCGCCTGGTAGGCAGCCTCCACCTCTTCTTTCAATCGCGTCTTAGACACCGCCATGAGCCTTATTTCCTCAGCCTTTCGTCCGGATCTATCAGCCGCCTCAGCTATCTGATCGATGATTTTTTCGATGTTCTCTCTGATCTTATTTATCATCTTTCCTTCCCCATCTGCTGTCATAATAACCTGAATGAGGTTCCCTTGACAATTCACAGTTTCTGAAATACTTTGACCATATGAGAGGGGACGCCGAAGCGCGCACCTTCTTGTAGAAAAGATAACATTAATTGTGGTGGTGATAGATATGAGTGAGAAACTCTGGTCTGAAAGACAAACCGCGACCTGGCGGACAAATGTTGGCCTTGCTGAGATGCTTAAAGGCGGGGTAATCATGGATGTCGTAAACGCTGAACAGGCCAGGATAGCTGAGGAAGCCGGTGCCGCTGCTGTAATGGCCCTTGAACGGGTCCCCGCAGATATCAGGGCTGATGGCGGTGTTGCCAGGATGTCAGATCCAAAAATGATAGAAGAAATCCAGGAGGCGGTGAGTATTCCTGTAATGGCAAAATGCAGAATCGGCCATTTCATGGAAGCACGAATATTAGAGGCCCTTGGTGTCGATTTCATCGATGAGAGCGAAGTTCTTACTCCCGCGGATGACCGGTTCCATGTCTTTAAGAATGATTTTAAAGTGCCCTTTGTCTGCGGCTGCCGGGACCTTGGAGAAGCCCTCAGGAGAATTGGCGAAGGCGCGGTCATGATCCGGACAAAGGGAGAAGCCGGTACCGGTGACGTTATCGAAGCAGTTCGACATATGCGCACTATTCAGGATGGGATCAAACGTCTCACCGGTCTTCCGGAAGCTGAGCTTATGACCGAAGCGAAAAACCTCGGCGCTCCCTACGATCTCGTTGTTGAAATCGCGAAAACCGGAAAACTACCGGTTCCGAATTTTTCCGCCGGAGGGGTTGCGACCCCGGCAGACGCCTCACTGATGATGCATCTCGGGGCGGAAAGTGTGTTTGTTGGTTCCGGAATCTTCAAATCGGGAGATCCCGCGAAACGGGCAAAGGCAATTGTAGAGTCTGTTACCTACTACAATGATCCTAAAAAACTCGCTGAAATATCCAGGGACCTGGGAGAACCGATGGTAGGCATCGGACTTTCTGAACTCCGGGAGGATCAGAGGCTCGCCAAACGGGGCTGGTAAAATGACGAAACTCATTGGAGTACTCGCTCTTCAGGGGGGCTTTCACAAGCATGTGGAAGCCCTCAGTCGATCAGGAAGCAGGACGAAAGAGGTCCGGACCGCCTCTGATCTCAAAGGACTAGATGGCCTTTTGATCCCGGGCGGCGAAAGTACTGCTATCGCAAAACTATTAGTTAATTTTGGAATCATAGACCCCCTTCTTCGAAGAATAAACAGCGGGATGCCTGTGTTTGGGACCTGCGCCGGTATGATTCTCCTTTCTACAGAGATATCAGGATATGATCAATTTCATCTTGGATGCCTGGATATTTCTGTTGAACGGAATGCCTATGGAAGACAGCTTGAAAGTTTTGAGTCTGAAACGCTGATCTCATCTTTAGGACAGGAGCCCTTTCGCACAATCTTCATCCGGGCTCCAAAAATTACCAGGCTGGGGGAAAATGTCGAGGTCCTTGGGACTTACAAAGGCAGCGAAATATTCGTACGGCAGGACTCAATTCTGGCTGCCAGTTTCCATCCGGAACTGACAGATGATCTTCGGGTCCACGAATATTTTATATCAATGCTGTAACTCATTCTGCTGAAGAGATTTTTCTATCGATGAGAGAATATTATCGGTAACTTGCTCGTCTAATTTCTTTTTCTGTTCAATATACATGAAATGGCGGTCCGGGAGGTGCTTAGCCAGGTACATTGCCCTGTCCGCCCTTTTCATCAGTCCCGATGAAGTATCATCGTCATCAGGAAAAAGACTTGCTCCTATACTTACACCCACCTGACATGAATGGTTCCCAACTTTAATCGGCTCTTCGAGACTTTCAATGATTTTTAATGCGACCCGCTCCATCGATGGCAGATCCCCCGGTCTCGGAAGAATTACCACAAATTCATCCCCCCCGACCCGGGCGATGGTATCGGAGGATCTCAGTTCCCGGGATAAACGTTTTGCAATGATTTTTAATACTTCATCTCCAACATCATGTCCCAGCATATCATTGACCGGTTTGAAATCATCGAGATCCAGATAGAGAAGCCCCAATCTTTCATCTCGCCTTCTGGCAGCAGCCAACATCGATTTTAGAAGCTCAAAAAACAGCCGCCTGTTCGGAAGACCTGTTAAAATGTCATGGTTTGCAAGATGGGTAATCTTTTCATGAGCCTCCACAAGCTGGTTCTTCTCCGCGAGAAGCAGCTTGTTCAGCTTTCGTACCTCTTCATGATTTATTGAGTTCTCTATTGCAATCGCAATGTAGGATGCAAGGGCTTTCATGATATCGAGGTGGTGTCCGGTAAAAGCATTTTTTTTAAGGCTTTGAACAGTAATGATACCGTTTATCTTCCCATGAACAATAAGGGGGATATACATAAGGGACGCGGCTTTTTCACCCATCGGATTCCTTTTTCTTATATATTTATGAAACTCCTTTTCTACATCATTCATGAGGATCTCCCGCCGATTTCTTATTGACCAAGCGGCAAAACTGTTTTCTGAATCAACAGAACGGGTTATCACAGGGAGTCTCCTGCCGGATTCCACAAAGATTTTGTATTGTATCTCTTTCAGTTTTTCGTCATAAAAGGCGATCCCGAAGGCATTAGCATCCATTAATTGATCGACAGTTTGATGCACCCTGGTTGTGATTTCATCAAGATCCAGTGTTGAGATGATATCCTGCCCCAGAGTACTCACTGCTGACAGCATCCGGTAGGAATCTGAGAGTTTTTCGTCTTTTTCCTTAAGTTCAACATCACGAAGATAATCGATTATTGCTTCTTTTTTCGCGCCCTCGAGCTCCCCTTCGAGTTTCGCTGACTTTAATTTCTTTTCAGTTTCTTCAGAAAATACCTTCTGTTTAATCCGATAGAACTCTTTGA
Organism: Spirochaetales bacterium; assembly: GCA_023131935.1. Classification (GTDB taxonomy): domain Bacteria; phylum Spirochaetota; class Spirochaetia; order JAGLYY01; family JAGLYY01; genus JAGLYY01. The sequence goes on from JAGLYY010000163.1 coordinate 7,321, forward strand.
AATATAAAAGGGATTTTTTATAATTTTCCTTTTCTTCAAAGAGCCGGGAGAGGGTTTTATAAGTCCGTTCCTGAACATGGAGGGCATGGATCTCTTCAGATAGAGAAAGGGTTTTTTTCAGTACTTCCTCTGCCTTTTTATAATCTTTCAGGAAAAGATACTGTTTTCCAAGATGCCTAAGGGCTTCACATTGTCCCAGCTTGTCACCGGTTTGCTCGCTGATTGATAGACTTTTCAGATAACTACCGATCGCTTCTTCGCTCTTCCCATTTTTTCCATAGTATTCACCAAGTAAACTGAGGTAGCGGGCTTCATTTATCCTGTCTTCGATTTCCCGGGCAAGCTCCAATGCATCTAGGAAGAAGCGATATGCCTCGTCTCTTTTTCCGGACTTCTGATAGCATTGTGCCAGATTCGCAAGGATATTCGCGGTTTCCCCTTTCAGATGTAAGTCTCTACCTATTTCTCTTGCTTCCCGCAAGTAGGGAATCGCATCTTCATGGTTCTGCAAGGTCAGTTTTACTTCCCCGATATTGTTCAGAGCCGCAAGACAGCGTTCCCTGTTTCCCTCCAGCCTCGCGAGATCCAGGCTTTTTTGGTAATACTCGATGGCAGTATCGATTTGTCCAAGATTATTATACGCGACACCAAGCGCATTGAAGGTTTTCATCAACCCTTCAGAGTGGTCTGTTTCCCGATATCGCTCCCTGGCAAGAAAAAAGTTTTTAAGGGCATCGGGATAATCAGCAAGGTAAATCCGGCACCATCCAATGGAAAGATAACTGTCCGCGATACCTTTAATGTAAGAAATTTTTTCGGCAAAAGTGAGGGCTTCTTCACAAAGAACAAGACCGGCAGACGGATCTCTCAGCATAAGATCCCATGAGAGCGTATTTAAATGATCTACCTGTGTACGGCTAACACCCTTTTCCAAGAAGAGCCCCAAAATATGTTTAGTTGACCAATTATTACACATAGAAACATAAAAAGCAAATGTATCTTCTGAATTTATTTTGAGGGTATAAAAAAACGGACCGTTGTCGCAACGGTCCGTTTTTCTGGGCGGTGAGGGGCTTGAACCCCCGACATCCTGCTTGTAAGGCAGGCGCTCTCCCAACTGAGCTAACCGCCCGTAATAACCACATCAGAAATCAATCATGATCCGGTAAGCAGTAGTAAACTATGGGATTTTCATTTTTTTGTCAATATGAATTTATGAAAATATTGCGCCTACTTTTCCCCCTCTCCCCTTTGTGTTATGATGCTCTTCGGAGAATTTTTACACAATGAAAGAAATACGTAACATAGGCATCATGGCTCACATCGATGCCGGAAAGACTACTACAACTGAGCGGATCCTCTATTACACCGGCAAAAGTCACAAGATTGGCGAAGTTGACGACGGTGAAGCCACAATGGACTGGATGGAACAGGAACAGGACCGGGGTATCACCATCACCTCAGCTGCTACAACCTGTTTTTGGCGTGATATTCAGATAAATATTATCGATACTCCGGGACATGTAGATTTCACTGCTGAGGTGGAACGTTCCCTCCGGGTCCTCGATGGAGCTATAGGGATATTCTGTGCTGTTGGGGGGGTAGAGCCCCAATCAGAGACGGTGTGGCATCAGGCAGATCATTACCATATTCCCCGTATTGCCTATGTGAATAAGATGGACCGTCTTGGCGCAAATTTTTATGATGTTCTTGATGATATGAAGCAGAAGCTCAAGTCAAATCCTCTGGCACTCTATCTTCCTATAGGGATTGAGTCGGAGTTTGAAGGAGTTATTGATCTTCTGCGAATGCGTGAAATCCGGTGGGACCGGGACCCAACAGGGATCGAAATGGATTTTTTTCCAATTCACCCGGATAGACTTCCTCTCGCTGAAAAATGGCATGAAAAAATCATTGATCAACTTTCCGCTCACTCAGATGAGGTTACCGAATTGTTTTTAGAGGGGGAGGATATACCCCTCGATCTACTTCAGAAAGTTATTCGGACAGAGACTATTAATCAGAATATTATACCGGTCTTTTGCGGCGCCTCAGTAAAGAATATTGGGATACAACCTCTTCTTGATGGGATTCTCGATTATCTTCCGACCCCCATGGATCTTCCCCCCATTCATGGGCATCACGCGAAGACCGACGAGGATCTAATAATAGCCAGAGAAGAAGATGGACATCCTCTCGCCCTTGTTTTCAAGATCCAGACAGACAGGGAAGCGGGGGCTCTTAACTTCATCCGTGTATATTCAGGGACGGTAAAGAAGGGATCTGTTATATTCAATATCAATAAGAGGAAGAGAGAACGGGTACACCGCCTTTTACGAATGCATTCCAACCGTCATGAATCACTGGATTCTATATCAGCAGGTGATATCGCCGTAATTGTCGGGATGAAATTCTCCCAGACCGGTGATACCCTCGGTTCTGAAGGATATCAGGTGTTCCTTGAAAAGCCCACCTTTCCCGAACCGGTCATCTCAGTAGCTATTGAACCAAAAACTCTGTCTGACAGAGATAAATTAACAAAAATTCTGGAAACCCTGAGTATTGAAGACCCAACATTTACCGTTAAGGAGAATGAGGAAACAGGGCAGCTTATTATTTCAGGAATGGGAGAATTACACCTTGATGTTCTTGTTACCCGTATTCTCAAGGATTTCAAACTTGCCGCGAACATTGGTAAACCTCAGGTTACCTACCGTGAATCGATAAAGAAGACCGTGATCCATACTGAAAAATTTCACCGGGTCATTGCCGGCAAGGACAACACAGCCTCAATTACCCTCACGGTGGCCCCCTTATCCAGAGGGACAGGAAACCAGTACATAAATGATGTTCCGAAAAAAAGGATGCCGAAGGAGTTCTTTTCCTCTATTCAAAGGGGCATCGAAGGGGGATTTTCTTCAGGGATTATCTTTGGATATCCGGCATATGACATTGGCGTTACCCTTACGGATGTAGAATACAGTGAAATGACATCTACAACCTTCGCCTTTGAAGCAGCTGCATCCATGGGATTTGACAATACCTGTAGAAAGGCTGAACCGGTTCTCCTCGAGCCGGTAATGCGGATAGATGTTATGATCCCCAATGATTTTGTTGGAGAAGTAATCAGCCACCTCACCAGCCGCGGCGGTATAATACACAGCCTGGAAAGCAAACTAACAATCGAGCATATCAGGGCGGAATCTCCCCTTGTGAATATGTTTGGTTATACCACTTCCCTCCGCAGCCTTACCCAGGGACGGGGCACCTTTGCCATGGAGTTTTCCCATTTCGCTCAGAAAGAGGAGGGGAAATAACGGCTGATAAATCAATTGACAACTGCAATAGGCAAAGCTATAGTAGAAAAACTTAACCAGAATAGGCTAAATTAAGGAGAAACTATGAGCATCACCACCGACTCTATACGAAATGTTGCAATTGCTGGCCACGGCGGTACCGGGAAGACTACCCTCCTCGAGCAAATCCTCTTCAACGGCGGGGTGATTTCAAAAGCTGAATCAGTTGATTCCGGGAAAACCGTGAGCGATTATACCGACGAGGAAATTGAACGCAAACTGTCAATTCATACAACCCTCTCTTCTGTCCAATGGAAGGACAATCATCTGAACTTCCTTGACACACCAGGTTCTTCCGACTTTGTTGGAGAAGTTGTAGCAGCCTTCCGTTGTGCTGAAATCGGGCTCATGGTTGTAAGCGGCAGCTCAGGTGTACAGATTGAAACAATTAAACTCTGGCGCCGTTTGAATAACAGGAACATGCCGAGGATCGTTTTCCTTAATATGATGGATAAAGATCGGGCAGATTATGAAAAAGCTTTGAGTGATCTGAAGGAAAAATTCAAGGTCACCTTTGTCCCCGTTACTATTCCGATTGGAAATGGAAATGGTTATAAGGGTATGATCAATCTCATCGAGAAAAACGCCTACTTGATTCACGACAGCAGTCAGAAGGACGCTCCTTCTGATATCCCTGCTGACATGAATGATAAGGTCGAAGAGATGCGGCTTACCATGATTGAAGCTGCCGCCGAGGGCGACGATGACCTGATAGAGAAGTACTTTGAGGCCGGCACCCTTACGGAAGATGAAATCCGCCTTGGACTCACTGAAGGGCTCCGTGCTAACAAGCTTGTCCCCGTTCTCTGCGGATCCGCTGAGAATAACAACGGGATCGCTTCCCTCCTGAATTTCCTCTCCTACGCAGCGCCTTCACCAGCTGCCATCGAAGAAACAATGAAGATGGAAGAGGGGGAAGAAAAAATTACCATTTCTCCTGAGGGCCCGGTTTCTGCAATGGTATACAAAACCAGCATCGACCAGTTTTCCGGAAAGCTCTCCTTTATCAAGGTCATAACCGGTGTGTTGAAACCGGACTTGGAACTCTTAAATCCCCGCGCGGGGAAAAAGGAACGTATTTCCAAGATCTTCAAGACCGAGGGAAAGAGGATTGATGATGTAAAAGAACTGGTTGCGGGAGACCTTGGCCTTGTGACGAAGATCGATTCTCTCCACACCAACGATACACTCTGCGATGCTTCTAAAGAAATAACATTTGATCCTCTTCACCTGCCTCAGCCTGTACATTCTCTTGCTATCTCAGCCGCAAGTAAAAAGGAAGAGGATAAAATGAACCAGTTCCTCAACCGGGCAGCTGAAGAAGACCTCACCTTCCAGCTGAACTATAACAAAGAGACCCGGGAAACAGTAATCTCAGGAATGGGGGAACTCCATATCAACATCATCCTTGATAAAATCAGAGACAAAGGAAAGATCGATATGTCCACCAGAGTTCCCAGGATTGCCTATCGGGAGACGATTACCAAAAGCGCCGATGCTGAATACACCCATAAAAAACAGTCCGGCGGTCATGGTCAGTATGGCCGGGTTACAATCCAGATTAAACCCCTTCCTCGCGGCGACTATTATTCTTTTACTAACGCTATCAAGGGTGGATCAATATCAAAAGGATACATGCCCGGTATTGAAAAGGGACTGCATGAGGCTATGGATGAGGGCTTTATAGCCGGTTATCAAACTATGGATATTGGAATCACCGTTGTGGACGGCAAGGAACACACGGTTGATTCATCAGAAATGTCCTTTAAACTCGCTGCAAAAGGGGCACTGAAAGATGCTGTTTCAAAAGCAGGTGCTGTCCTTCTTGAACCTGTGATGAAACTCAGTGTATTCGCTGAAGAGCAGTACATGGGAGATATCCTCTCGGACTTGAGCTCCAGAAGGGGACGGGTCCTTGGACAGGAAGCTTTAGGCGGCGGGATCTCTGAGATCGATGCTGTAGTACCCCAGGCAGAACTCCTTAGTTACTCAATAGACCTCCGATCCATCACAAGCGGCACAGCCTCTTTCGAGATGGAGTTTGATCATTATAGCCCGATCTCCGGAAAAATCGCTCAGGCGGTTATTCAGGCGTCTGAGGCAGGGAAAGAGTAGCATTCCTGGACAAATAGCAAATAGTTGGGGCTGCCTTGAAGGGCAGCCCTTTTTTATTCTTAAAGCGTCTTGATTTTCTTTAAATGAGGGATACATAGTAAGAATAGAGGGTATAATCCATGAAACGATTTTTATTACCCATTTTGCTAATTTGCACTATCGGTTCTCTTTTCTGTCAGGAAATATCAGTTGAGTATATAGAAGGCATTCTCGAAATTAAAACGGCGTCCGTATGGAAGGAGGTATCCTTCGGGGATGTTATTCCGGATGGAGCTTCCCTGAGATTAGCTGATGACACGCTGGTTGAACTTTCCAAAGGTGAACAGACAATTGTACTGTCGAGTCCCGGTATCTATGAAATAAATGAACTTCTTCGAAATTCTTCAAAACAATCCAAAACCAGATCAATCATTTTAAATTTGATACAACAGTTATTCCAGGCAGCTCCCCGCGGAAAATCGGTCGTGCTTGGTGTCCGCGCGGCTGATATTGAAGAGGAGGAGTTTTCCTGGGTGGATGAGGGTTACAGTGAATATATTTCGAACGGAAAAGATCAACTTGAACAGAACCATTACGATGAGGCAAAATCCAGCTTTTTAGACGCCCTGGATAGTGCTTTCGATGATCTTGAAAAGGAGGAGGTTCTATTCTATCTGGGATATGTTGAAACCCTGTTAAAAAACCCTGCTCCCGCTCTCGCTTATCTGATGGATCTATCCCCAAAAACCGATGCCTCATACTATAATCAGGCATTTGTTTTAAAGGCTACCCTTCTTGTAGAAAGCTTCGCCAGTCGTGAAGCAATCTTATGGATCAGTTCCTTCAAGGGTTCTGAGGTAGATACTATATTGTCACTTACCCTTCTTGAAGGATTGTGTCATCTTCAACTTGGAGAGGAAGACAAGGCGCATGACCTTTTTAATAAAGTGATATCAACGGCCCCGGAATCCGGTCCGGCAAAGATTGCTCAGGAATATCTTGAATCGATGTGAACTATAATTTTCTTCAATCAAAGTGGGTTTTTGCGTTTTTGAGCGACGGAGGAGCGGGCAGCTTATCCCCCCTTGAGAATGTAAACTTCTCTGATTGGATGGTCCTTGTCCATTCCTTTCCGCTCAAACTTCGTTACCGGTCTCCATCCGGGATTCTCACTGAATCCATCGGCAGGATTGATGAGCCCCTCTATATGCGATAACACCGCGAGAATCTGTTCAGCGTATTCTTCCCAGTCGGTTACCAGGTAGAGATATCCCCCCTTTTTTATTTTGGGTAAAAGGATGTTGATAAAAGGCTGCTGAATGAGTCTCCGTTTATGATGCCGTTTTTTAGGCCAGGGATCGGGAAAGAAGATATGAACTCCGTCGAAGGATTCATCCGGTATCATTTTCTCCAGGACCTCAACGGCATCATGATTGATAATTCTGAGGTTAGAAAGATTTCTGCGGTTTATTTCATTTAACAGCTTGCCGACACCCGCTTTGTGTACCTCGATACCAAGGTACCCGTTTTCCGGGTTTTCCCCGGCGATCCTGGCTGTCGCATCCCCCATCCCAAAACCGATCTCAAGAATGATTTTCCCCCGCCCTGAGAAAATCTCCTCCAGATTACATGGTTTTTGTCCGGTTGAGCTATCTGAAAAAGGTAGGCACCAGGTATCATAGAGCGTCTCGAGCGCGCGCTTCTGCCCCTTGCTCATTTTCACATTCCGGAGAACATAGCTTTTAATCCGTGGGTAATTTTTATCCATGCTGATGATAGTAACAGGAGGGAGAGGGCTTTTGCAACTGAAACTACGAGAGTAGCATCGAAAGACGCTCCCGGATAAACTCGCTCTTTTCATGGAGCCCTATCGCCCCGGTCTGCATCAGGAGAATATTAGGCCGGTCTGGATCGAGAAGGACACTTCCTCCCGACTCACGGATCAACCGGAGTACCCGGTCTACCGATATTGCAGATACTTTACCGAACTCAATCTCTATCCGCCCTTTTCGCTCTTTGAGGCTCTGAATGTGAAGCTTATGGCATACTATCTTCACCTCCGCAATGGACAGGAGACTCGCTACTTCATCCGGCATGGGCCCATAACGATCAATTAATTCCGAGTGCAGATGTGATAACTCCCCATCCGTTTGTATGGCCGCTATCTTTTTATAGACCTCCATCTTCTTTGTCGAATCCCGGATGTATTGATCAGGGATATAGCCGGAATAATCGAGCTCCAGGTAAACCTCTGGGATGACCTCTTTTTCTTTCTCGCTTTTCTCATTGATGGCCTGATCCAGGAGTCGTATATACATGTCAAACCCGACAGAAAGGATATCCCCGCTCTGCTGCCTGCCCAGGAGATTTCCGGCCCCCCTAACCTCAAGATCTTTCAGGGCAATCTTGAATCCCGATCCCAGATCGGTGTGATCTGATATGATCTGGAGCCGCTTCATGGCGATCTCTGACAATGCCCGTTGCTCCGGATACAGGAGATAGGCGTATGCGATTCTATCGGAGCGTCCGACCCTGCCCCGAAGCTGGTAGAGTTGGGAGATACCGTATATATCCGCCCGGTCGATAAGGATGGTGTTTACATTTGGGATATCGATTCCGTTCTCGATAATCGTTGTTGCCACAAGAACCTGGAAGGAACCCTGAATGAAGCGGTGCATGATATCCTCTATCTGTCGGGCACCCATCTGCCCATGGACAATTTCAATAAAAACTTCGGGGATCATTTTCCGGAGAAAAAGCTGCACATCTTCCAGGGTCTCTACTCTGTTATGGAGATAGAAAACCTGCCCTTCCCGTTCAACCTCCCTGCGTATAGCTTCAACAATAACTTCATCACTGAACTCACGGATGAAGGTCTCGATAGGGCGCCGGGTGCTCGGTGGAGTAGCAAGGAGTGAAATGTCCCGTATCTTCAGCATGGACATGTGGAGGGTCCGCGGGATAGGAGTTGCCGACAGGGTAAGACAATCAACATTAAGCTTCAACTCCTTGAGCCGCTCCTTGTCTTTCACTCCAAAACGTTGTTCCTCATCTACTACCAGAAGGCCAAGATTCTTAAATTGTACATCTTTCTGCAGAAGTCTGTGGGTTCCTAGGAGGATGTCCAGCTCTCCGTCAGCAAGTTTTTTAATCAAGTCTTTCTGACTTTTTTTGGGTACAAATCTACTGACCATGCCTATCTTCACAGGATAGCGATTAAAACGTTCCTCGAAGTTTTCGTAATGCTGTTCGGTTAGAATAGTAGTGGGCGCGAGAATGGCTACCTGTCTGCCTCCCATGACCGCTTTAAAGGCAGCACGCATTGCCACCTCTGTTTTTCCATATCCCACATCACCGCAGATCAACCTGTCCATCGGCCTGCCGCTTTCCATGTCCTGTTTCACATCCCGGATACAATGAAGCTGGTCCTCGGTTTCCTGAAAGGGAAAGGCCGCCTCAAACTCTAATTGCCAATCGTCGTCCTTTGGGAAGGGATAACCCTTTGCTTTTTTCCTTTTCGCGTAGAGAGATATCAGCATATCCGCTAGATCTTCAACCGATTTCCGTACTCTGTTCTTCCTTTTCTCCCACGCCTTCCCTCCAATCAAGTCCAGCCGGGGTGCGCGTCCCTCATGGCCAATATACCGTTGTACAAGGTTAACCTGCTCGATGGGTATGAAGATATTTTCCTCATCAGCATATTCCAGTTTGATATAATCCCGTTCAGTCCCAGCCGCCTTGATCCGTTCAATACCGAGGAACCTCCCGATACCATAATTCACATGCACAACGAAATCCCCGGGAGACAACTCGACGAAGGTATCTATCGCTTTACTTCGGGCTTTTTTCACCGATGCGGGAATTCTTTTCCTTCTACCGAATATTTCACTCTCAGCTATTGCTATGATCTGCTGATCAGGCAGACTGAAGCCTTCACTTATTCCTACAGGAAGTACACGGATGTCGAAATCTCTTAACAGGTTCGCAATGCGCCCTGCCTGGGACTCTGATTCAGCAAAAATCGTAACTTCATAACCGGATTCGATAAGAGAGGTAAGTTCTTCCCGGAAGTAGAACATGTTTCCAAAAAATGAACGGGGTCCCTGGAAAGAGTATTCAATTCCCTTATCATCAGGATTCTTTATCGAGGGAAAAGATATCTTCCTCTCGATTCCCTGAATAAGTGATTCCGCAGAAAGGAGGATCTCCCCAGGTTTCGGTAGAAGGGATTGTTCTTTTTTTGCATAAAGCTCATGGATCTCTTTTCTTACCGATTCGGCGGTTGATAAAAGCCTTTCCTCCTCAATAAGAACAACTGTTGTATCTTTTCCTATATACTCAAGGATGCTTTCAGTAGATGTAAAACTCAAGGGAAAAAAGAGTTCTTCATGAGGCATAACCCGTTTCTCCGCAAGCTCTGCAAGCAGAGAGGAAAAATCATTCCCGGATTTCTCTTTGAAAAATGTAGATAAACCCTCAATTCTTTCCTCTGTCCAGATGAACTCCTTTACCGGATAAATAGTAACGGTTTCCACCTTTTCTATGGAATCTGAGGAACTCTGGGTAATCGGATTAAACCGCCGGATCTCCTCAACGATATCGAATTCGAAGATTATCCTGACAGCTTCATCAAACCCATGAAGAAAAATATCAAGGACTTCGCCCCTGAGCGCGAATTCCCCCGGAACACTGACTGTAGGGACCCGTAAATACCCATATCCACCGAGTAGTTCTTCTAAATACACTGGATCGATTTCCTGACCCTTTGATATAGTAATAAACAGATTCTTTAGAAAATCTCGTGGAGGGAGCGGCTGAAGCAGGCTCCGTATGGGTATAATTGTAAATTGATAATCCTTTTGCAGGATTTTCATCAGCTGTTTAACCCGTTCGCCAAGCACCGCCGCTTGAGGTTCAACCCCGCTATAGGTAATGGTACCGTAACCCGGAAAAATCGAGGCTTCACAATGGAGGTGATCAAGATCGCGATAAAGGCTATTTGCCTCCCGCTCTGTGGGGGTAATAACCAAATACCTTCCCCCAACTGATAGATTCAGCTCAGCAAGAAGAAGACTACGAAGTACTCCCTGGGGCCCGTCTATCCTTATAGGGAAGCCCTTGGTCCTGAAACGTGTCAGGAGCTCCTTATGCGGCCGGTAATCCTTTAGAGAATCTCTGATTGAATTAAGAAATTGCGCTATCATAATTTGTAAAATGACTTTAACATAGAGTGGGTGTAACCGTAAACATTTGTGAATAATAATAAGGTTAAGAGATATTATTCCGAAGATAAAAATGGGTGATTGGAGTTAATGTTTTGAAGAGATTTTTTATTATTATAAGCTTGTTTTTTTTCATATTGTCTTCCGCTGGCTCACTTGACAGCGGAGTTTCCATGACAATTCGATACTTCGATAAAGAGTTATATTTTCCCGGACAACCGATTCAGCTTAAGATTGACATTACAAATAATGGCACTGAACCATTTCGGTTCAAACTTGCTAACTTACGTGTACACAGCTTCAATTTCTCCGTAAGAACGCTTACGAATACCCCCCTTCGGCCTTCAGACTTTTTTACTATTTTGCATAATTCACAGGAACCGGTGTTTTATCGTGAGATTGTTCTCGATAGTGGTGAATCCTTTTCTATCATTGAAGATTTTACCGATTATATAGAACCTCTCAATCCTGGCATTTATGTCATCCAGGGGCACTTTTTCCCGGAACTTGATCATAATGATTTGAGAATATCCTCAAATATTATACAGCTTTCTGTACGCCCGACTTTGGGGACAACAGCGGTACAGGATAGAATTGATGTAGAGACGGGGGAGATTCTAAAAAGAGCAGATCTTTCCCCTGACAAAGTTGTAGAGTGGACCCTTAAAGCGAGACAAATGGAAGATTGGAATAAGTTTTTCCTCTATCTCGACCTGGAAAGCCTTTTTGTGCGATATGCCGATCGTGAAAACCAATACCGAAATGCTTCGGATGATCTACAGAGACAGCTGCTCAAAAAATACCGGGATGACCTTGAAAATCGAAGAATTGATTCTGCTATTGTTACGATACCTGATAGCTTCACTATCGTGAGAACTGAGTACACCGCGCAGAGAGGAAGGGTGATTGTCGATTTACGGTTCAGATATACCGATTATTTTGAACTGAAACGATATAGCTACGATCTCCTGAAACGTGATAATATCTGGGTGATACACAATTATTCTGTAGAGAATCGTGGAACCGAATAAATGAAGATATTACTCATCGCTCAAAAAAGCAGTACCCGGGAGATACTGAACCACTACCTGAAACCCCGTGGTTTTGAATTCATACATTATCAAAATCCAATTAAAGCTATGGACAATATCGAAGAGGTTGAACCTGATCTGGTCCTGTTCAGTGCCGAGGATTTTCCTCGGCACTGGAAGCCATTTATCCGGCTGCTCCGCGATTTCAGAAGCAAGGAGGAAACCGTTTTTATCCTTCTTAAAGGTGACGTTTTTCCCTTTGAAGAGGCCGCGAAAGCCAGCTATCTTGGAGTTAACGGTATCCTGAAGGAGGCTCTGCATGATAAACAGGAACTCCTGCACCTTGAAGACCTCTTTAGCCGGTATAACGTTATTAAAGAACATCGGGACACCCTTCGTTATATACCAAAAGCGGTAGATGAAATCGAGTTTATTTTCACGAAACCAAACAGTCCAAAACTTATTACAGGAAAAATCCTCGATTTTTCCCTCGAAGGTTTAAGTTTCCTGCCGGACAACCCACAATTGACCGGAGACATCGCGGAAGGAATTGACGTACCCCACTGTTCGTTTCGAATCGGTAAACATATCCTTTCTGTTACCTGTAGAATCATTCGTAATAGCCAGTTACTTGTGTTTAAATTCATGAATTTGCAAAGAAAAGAAAGAAACTATTTTATCGATTACATTCAGAAACGCTCCCAACGGGAATTAGAGGAAATCCTTCATCCTGCGGAATGAATTCTTGACAACAGAGCACCTCCTCAATATACAATGAAGGGGGAGGCACAGTGATGAGTGTAAGGAAATATCTTGAAACCGCGGCATTACATTCAATAATAAGGTATGATACCCATCCGGACCTGGAAAAAGAGTGTATATCATTTACCGGGGCGCCCCGGAAACACCCTTATGATAAAGATAAAATTCTTCTTCTTACCGAACCTTTAACTGCTAATATGGTTTTCTATGAGTTCACGATTACCAATATTTTGCATGTTGAAGATTTATCGAGCATTGTCACTGAACATGGTGAAGTTTTTGCCATGGCACAAATCTGGGTGAAGAGGGGCAGTATCGGGATGAAATTTGAACCGTTTGAGGTTGATAATCCCCTGCACTTTCCGAAGGATAAGGATTTCTATCGTCACGTTATGGCAGAAAAACGGTGAGCTATATTCATTCCGAAGGTAATTATCTCATTTGTGACCTCTGCTTCCATGAATGCCGTATAAACGAAGGTGAACATGGTTTTTGTGCCGTTCGTTTCAATGAGCAGGGTGCCCTCTCGCTACCTCATTACGGACGTCTCTCCGCCGTAGCCATAGATCCTATCGAGAAAAAACCCCTCTATCATTTCCACCCGGGCAAAGAAATCCTGTCTATTGGCTTTTACGGCTGCTCATATCGATGTCCCTTTTGTCAGAACTACCATATTTCACAGAATGTTGATGAAAGGAGTAAAATATATACCCCCGAAGAGGTTATTAACCTTTGTGAAAATTACTCATCTTTCGGAATTGCGTATACCTATAATGAACCAACAATACACTTTGAGTTCATAATGGATTGTTCCACCCTTGCGCGTCAAAAAGGATTAAAAAACGTTCTTGTTTCAAATGGAAACTTGAAAGCCGCGCCTGCCAGGGAACTATTAAGGGTTATTGATGGAGCAAATATTGACCTGAAGTCCTTCAATACTGATTTTTACCGGAAAGAGGTACAGGGGGACCTGGAGACTGTCCTGTCGTTTATCGAAATCGCTTCCGAGGAAACCGCACTTGAAATAACAACGCTGGTGATTCCCGGCAAAACCGATTCACCGGAGGAAATCAGAGAGATAAGCAGGTTCATTGCAAACCTTAACACGGATATCCCCTTTCATCTTTCCTGTTATTTCCCCCATTATAAATACACCCTGCCGCCGACAGAAAGCCGTATAGTCCTTGAATTGGCAGATATCGCGCGGGAGTCTCTTCACTATGTCTATCCGGGAAATGTTGGTCATATCGAAACGAACACTTATTGTCCCGCATGCTCGAATCTGCTCATCCAGAGAAAGGGATACAACACCCGTATTATGGGTATACAAAAGGGCAAGTGTGCTTCCTGCGGCTCTCCGGTCGCGGTAGTTTTGGACTAAATTTTTGTCTTAATCCCGTTGACAGAATCATGGAAAATCGCTATCTTACACGAGTCTTAAAGATATTCCCCTGTAGCTCAGTTGGTAGAGCGGGTGACTGTTAATCACCATGTCGTTGGTTCGAGTCCAGCCGGGGGAGCTACCGATCATTCGGAGGGTCTTCCGTCTTATTGGAAAGGTTTTGCATGAACTTTGAAACCTGATCGAGACCGCTTTTCAACCCTTCCTCAGCAAGTTCCACGATATTGGTTACAGTTTCCTTTACATCATCGCTTTTTTTATTTTCCTGCGCATCTTCGATATTTTGTTTCAAATTATCCACAAGATCTTCGAGGTCCTCTTTGATGTCCCTTTTCCCCGTGGCAAGGTCCCCAAGGTTCTTCAGAGTGCTGGCAATATCCGGTCTGCCAGTGTAAAGCGCTTCCCGTAACTGGTTCCGGTAAATTTGAGATAAGCCTGGATAATCTCTAAAAACCCATATAAGGATTGTACGCAGGAAGATTACCCTGTCCTTTTCTCCCCGTTTTTCTTTTATCTCTTCAAGAATAGCCTGAACCAACAATCCCGCGATTTCATGCTTATAATTATCTTCCTCATCCCATTCCTTCAATATTGCTGTTACAGCCAGGTAATTTTCTTTTTCTATAAGCTGTTCAATGTATTCACGGGTAAATTTCTCTTTCATGTTCCCATTACCTCCATCCATGTATCAAAATATAACTCTCTTTTTTGCAGGGGCACAGTAAAATCAATAAAAAGGATTGAGAACATTTGGAATATTTTCCACTTTTTTCTTTATAAAGTTGTACTCTCACGCTCAATGAGTATGGTATCAACAATGAAATGGTTCGCTGTTAATTCTTCATGCTCGAGAATATCAATAATAAGCTTACCTGCTCGATATCCGAGTTTATCCGGATTAATATCAACAGTTGTGAGAGTAGGGCTCTGAACAGAACTCTGGAGAGTGTTATT
>JAGLYY010000164.1 GCA_023131935.1 Spirochaetales bacterium
ATATTGGGAAGTCTGGGATATGACCAATCTTACGAAAAAAGGTACGTATGATTCATATTCAGAAATACCAAGTAGATACAAAAATGACGTTCGATATGAAATAGCGCACTATCCACTAAAACTGGGTCCTCCAAAAACTACGACATCAAGCCGGGAATATTGGGAGACGCATAGTAAAACAGTAACAGTTGACGGGAGAGTGAGTCCCGGTGATCTGGATGCTCTTATAGCGGACGCGGAAAATGAATTAGATAATGAAATTGAAGATTATATTGAGGATATTAATGATAGCGGAGCAACTTATATTTCTGAAGTTGATGGTGAACTGACAATAATTCTTGATACTTCTGAAATAGAAGAAATCACCAATGCTATAAACAACTTGGATGAAAACCAACAAACATACTCAAGTGACACCGGAGACCCCGTTCGTACTGCTACCGGCGAGTTCACATTGAAAGAACTTGACGCATCATTTGCTTATATTAATAATAAGATAACTATTGAACGAGGGTACCTGACGAACAGAAATTCTTCTCATTCATTTGGAGTCGGCTGGGTTTTTAACTATGATACCCGATTGATACATGGAATTAAGCCAAAGGCACAATATGAAGTAGATGAATTAGGCAGATTACTGGAAAATGTTAATAAAGAAAGAGTAGATACAAAAAAGGATTATGATGACGCGATCGGGGATATAAATACACTGATAAACAATTTAGAAAGTGATAAGATCGAGCTTGAACAAGTTGTGATACCAAATTTACAAGCTGAAATAAATAAAAGTCACCCTGATTACGTAAAAACTGAATTGAGAAGGCGATTATCGCAGCTACAGGCAAAGCTTATAGTTCTTAGCGGAGTGATTACAAAGGCATACGGGAAAAAAGGCGAAATTAATGAAGCATGGAATACAACACGCCCACTTCTTGATGCCAAAATTACTGAATTAGAGAGCTTGAAAAAACAAGCTGAACTGGAAAGGGACAGATCCAATCAGAATCATGACCGAAACGAATTCGTATTTAATTCAACAGATCCCGAATACTATGAGAAGACAGGACTGGATACAATAACCTGGATTGATGAATCCGGCTCTCCCCATATTTTCACCTATGAAGCATCCGCTGATTATCAATCCCCTTATACATACTCAAATGGGTTTATCAATTATTATCCCAGTGGAGTGTTTTTGGTTTCTGAATCAACTACACACCGATTGGAGCTATTGGATGACGGAAATTATCTTTTGCACAAAATAGATAAATCAAAGATGTATTTCAATTTCTACGGTGGAATAGAGAAAATTGAAGATACGAATGGAAATGAAATATGTTTTGAATATTCCGATGTAAACGAACTTATAAACATTGTTGATGGTTTTACCAGGCAAATTGAAATAACAAGAGAAAATGGAAGAATTACTACATTATGCTTACCCGAAGACAGGGCAGTTCATTACATGTACGATAGCATTGGGAATCTTATTTCTGTTACTGATGCAAAGGGCGATACTGTCCGTTATATATACTCTTCAGGATTATTAACGGAAATCGTGAAGCCTGATGGAAGCAGCAGGAAATATTTTTATACGGATCTTAACGGAAAATCGGTGATGGATAACAATTCGGATGAAGAGGGAAACACCGAGTACTTCAGATATTTTCCAGCGGCAGGATACACGGAACACATAAATCCTTCAGGTATTGTTACCCGCCATTACTATGATGACAGATACCTTTCAACGAAGATAGAATATGGAGACGGAAGCTTTGTCACTATGGAGTATGATGAGAAGAACAACATCATAAGCCGTACTGATGAGCTGGG
>JAGLYY010000165.1 GCA_023131935.1 Spirochaetales bacterium
GAGAACAGCAAAAATGTTGATAAAAGGGCTGATATCTACTCGATGGGTGTAATGCTTTATGAGATGGTTACCGGAAAACGTCCATTTCCGGGAAATCTCTCCCCCGAGGCAATCGCGTTAATTCATAAAGGTAAATATAAACACGCCAAGTCAATAAACCCCTCTGTCTCCCGCCCGGTATCAAGGATTATCGCGAAAACAATCCAACCGAAACCTTCCCGCAGGTTCCAGAATCTGCAGGAGGCAATAAAAAAGGTCTCGGTGATTTATAAAGGCGGGGAGGAGGAGGCTTATAAAAGCTGTTTGGCCGGAATAGTAAAGGGTAAAAAAGCAACTCCTGTAGAAAAGAAAAAACCACACTTTTTAATGAAACTGGCTTTCATAGTTCTGCCCGTTCTCCTCCTCTTGATTGCGGGCGGTTATGGAGCGGTAAAAACGGGGATGGTATATGAAATCTTAAGCCCCGGAGAGTATGGGGCTCTCCGGATTGAGGTCCGGGTACCAAAAGACTATAAGCAGCCAACCGATTATTTCCTCGACGCGATTATCTTTTCAGAAACTGATGAAGGTGTAGTGCCCCTCGATGGCGTAACTGTCAGGTTCACCCTTAACAATCAGGATGAGAACGAAGACCATCTTACATTTACCTCTCAGAAAATATACTTGAAAACTGATAACTACCGTGTAAAGGTGATGATTGAAGAAAACCTTTTCTGGAACACTATCTTCCTGGCCCCAAGGGTGATTCAAAAACAGCGGGATGTAGAATCCGTTCTGCTCCGCTTCGACCTGGAGGCTGTGCCACGAATACCGATTGAAATCGATTACCTTGTTACCGATCAAATCACCGGAAAAAATTTATCCGCCGGGACGGTCCTCGAAGTGAAAGTTGGAAACTCCTGGGTAAGGGCGGACCAACTCTCTAAAGATCTGCTTACCGGTTCGGTCCACCGGTTCAGATTTACAAATGAAGGGTATTACACCGAGTACTTCACCTTGATGATCAGGAGAGATCAACGGCTCCTGAATTTCAAAGTTGAGCTGATTCCCCGGCCGGGGAAGGTCAGGATCAATTCCGACATCAAGGGTTTGGTTCTCAAGATAAACGGCAGTGATACCTATCTTACCGGGGGAATTAAAAGGGAGCTTAAAAAAACAGAGAGAACATCGGAAGAGGGTGCCGAGCTCCTCCTGCCCCCGGGAGAATACCGCTTCGGTGTCGAGAAAGGGAAGGAGATAACCGAAGCAAATGTAACGGTATTACCTGATAAGACATCGGAACTGAGAGTACACTATGATCAGGAAGATAACGTCATTTCCCTTACTGTCCATGAGTTAAGAGAATGAGTTAAGGAGAGATAATGTCAACGACAGGAATAAGAGCTCTGAGAGTTAGAAGATTTATGTTGTGTTCCCTGGGAATCCTCGGGGGGATCGCCTCCTGGGCGGTGATGGAAACCCTTCTTCAGCTTCAATCCGGTTTCCCCGGTTTTATCCTGTTCAGCATCGTTCAGGGAATGGTTTTAGGGGGGATCCTTGGGGCTTCCTTTGGAAGCGCCGAAGGAATATTCCTGCATGAGAAGAACCGTCTGATCAGCGGCATCATAACAGGAGTTCTTTCCGGTATTATTGGAGGGGCCCTGGGGTTTGTACTGGGACAGGCTGCTCTGTTTCTTCTTGGCACCTATTTTTTCACCTCGTATGGCAACTTTCAAACCTTCGCGCTTCCCCTTTCCAGAACAATCGGCTGGATTATCCTTGGCATGTTTGTCGGGATGTCTCCGGGCTTTCACAGCCGTTCCGCAAAAAAGATCTCTGTGGGTCTTCTTGGGGGGGTCCTCGGAGGGCTTACCGGGGGACTTGTTCTTGAGTACTCTCACTACTTCATTCATGAAATAATCCTCGCAAGATTTGTGGGGCTTCTGCTCCTGGGCTTTTTCATCGGGTTATTTTACTCATTCCTGGAAAAATCCCTTTCACCGGGAGTTATACGGGTCCTGAACGGAGCGCTGAAGGGAAAGGAATTCATCATCAACCAGCGGAGGCTTAAAGTTGGTTCCTCACCGCGGAACGATATTATTCTAAGCGGGTATGATGATGTGGAGGAGCATCACGCGACTATTACCATAATGAAGGGGCAGGTGTTTCTGGAAAAAAACTCCCAAAAAACACTGCTTCTGGTAAATGAAGACCCGGAAACAAAAACTCAGTTAAAGTATGAAGATGTAATCCGGATTGGTTCTGCCAGGTTTTTCTACAAACCACGGTAGGGAGGTAAGAAATGAAAATACGCGTTGGCCTGATTGTTCTGATACTTTTTGCCGCGACTCAATTTGTGATTGCGGAAAATATAACTGTTACCCAGATTGATACTTCATCCCTCCTGTTGAGTCAGAGGGTCGATCTTTATATAAATATTACCGATGATTCCGGAAATCCCGTCCGCCGCCTACAGGAGGACAATTTTATCATAACGGAATCGGGGGACGGGGTAGAATACTCAGATCCGCTGCCCATTGTCGATTTTCAGGAGGGGATAAATACCATCCAGGGAATCCATTTCCTTCTTCTTGTTGATAACTCAGGCAGTATGTACGATTCACTAACAGGATCCCCTACTGAAAACACCGGCGAAATGAGAATAACCCACGCGAAGGAGGCGATTACCTCATTTGTCTCCGGGTCTCTCGATCAGGAGGATTCAGTTTCCCTCGCCTCTTTTAATACTCTCTATTCAATACACGCGTTAAAAGAACTTTCCCGGGTACAGATTAACGAAATTCTTGAAACAATAAAAAAACCTGAAAAGCGGCAGGGTTATACAGAACTGTATGCCGCGATTATTGATGCTTCGAAGCAGGTTTCCGCGGTACGGGGAAGAAAAGTGATAATTGTTCTTTCCGACGGAGAAAACTTTCCTTATTACAAAATCAGCGGAGAATCACATCCCGTATTCGGGGAAAAAACATTTACCCATACCGAATCAATTGAAGAACTTCAGAAAGAGGGGGTAACCCTTTACGCGATCAACTTTGGATCCTCTGTAGACCCGAATATGCAAACCATGGTGACATCTTCCGGAGGAATTGTGTTCGACGCTGGAAACCGGAGGGAACTAGAAAGAGTATATGAGAACATCCGGCAGCGAATACTTGATGAATACAGGATTACCTATAAAGCCGCGATGATACCCGCGGATAGAAAAACACTTCGCCTTGAATATGTGAAAAATGGAGCGGCAGACAGAGGGGAAAGGGTATATTTTTCCGGCACCCTGATGGGAATGCCGGGGACCATCCCCATCCATTATCTTATCATCCCCCTGCTCGCCGCTATACTTGTATGGTTTCTCCTTTCCAGGATTCGATTTGAGAAACCCAATAAATTCCCCAACATGGAGGTCCTCCAGACAGCCCATTGGGGAAAAGTAACCTCAGGAACAATTGCCCTGGATTCACCCAAAACAGTAATCGGTTCGTCACCGAAAGCGGGTCTTACCATAGCTGGGGACCCTGCAATTCAGGACAGCCACTCAACAATCCTGTTTGATAAAAAACAAAATACCTATACGATCGTTGGTGACGGGGAGATGACAGTGAATAATAAACCTGCCAAACGGAGGAAACTTGAGAGCGGAGATGTCATCAACATCGGAGGCACCACCATCTTGTTTGATAAGGACACGAAAGGGGAATAGCTTCATTTTACAGGGCGTACCCTGATTTTACTATCTACTATCTACTATTCAGTCATTTCCCGGTACTTCTTGACGGTTCATTTTTCATAAACTATGATGAACTATCTTTTTTTACCCTCAGGAGGGGCCCCAAGTGAAAGGCCGTGTACTTATTATTGATGACGAAGCTGAAATCAGAAGAAACCTCACAGTCGGTCTCACCCAGGAAGACTATAGCGTTGCTTCCTGTCCTGACGGCATTTCGGCCATTCATGCGTTAAATACTGCCCGAGAGAAGGGAATCGCATACGATTATCTCATTATCGATATCTTCATGCCAGACATTGATGGCCTAAAAATCCTCAAGGTCATTAAAAACCAGTACCCCGATCTTCCGGTCCTTGTTATCACCGGTTTCGGAGATGACAGACTTAAGTTCACAGCCCTTTCTGAAAATAACACCGGCTATCTCGATAAACCTTTTAAAATAGCAGACCTGGTAAAAGCGCTAAAGGAACTTTCTCCAGGTACAACGGGAACAGAGAGGCCTGTTCCGGGGGGTATCGATGAAGAAGTAACAGGTAAATCGGTCAGCGCCTATCTTACCATCCGCATCACCGACGTCGATAGATCCATGAAAATATTCAGCGATCTTTATTCCATGGATGGCGTTGAAAGCTGTGAAGCGGTAAGAGGTGAATTTGATATTATTATCCTGGCCCAGGCTTCTACCCAGGAGGAAATTCAAGCTCTTTTTCACAGGATCGCCGCGATGGATGGTATCGAAATTGCTTCCATGTCAGAGGTTGAAAGACCTAAACTTGACCGTGACGTTGATGAGTTCATAAATATTTATTCCAAAGCGGTTAAGCAGAAGGAACTGGATAACGTCTCAAAGAAGCCTGGAACTACGAGCTACATTATTGTGGATATTGATAAAGAAGCGATACAGCAGATATTCACAACAGTTTTCTTCATAGATGAGGTCATTTTCTGCGATGTGATCGATGATGGCAGGAAGCTTGTTGGAATGATAACCAACCAGGGGGTTATGGGCCGCACGCCAAAAATCATTGAGAAACTTAATCAGATTGATGGTGTCCTTCGGGTTCGTGAAACCAAGGTGATAAAACTCCTGGAATATTGATGCTTTTTATTTGATAAGAGATAATCAGGAGATGATATGAGTACGTCTGGTCATAAAGAAGATTTTAACTATCGCCTGTGGCGGTATGATGGAGCTCCGGGGGAGCTTATCCCCTTACTGCAGTCGGCACAGGATCATTTCGGGTTCATACCCCGAAAGGCAATCAGTTATATTTCCAGTGTAACGGGTATTCCTGAATCAGAAGTTTATGGTGTAATTACTTTTTACAGCCAGTTTCGGCTTAAACCCATGGGCAAATATGTGATAAGGGCATGCGCCGGAACAGCGTGTCATGTCTCAAATTCCGATAAAATCATTGAGATAATCGAAGATGAATTGGGCATTGAGGTTGGTGACACAACGGACGATGGGCTGTTTACTCTGAACACCGTCGCGTGTATAGGCTGCTGTTCTCTCGCGCCTGTAGTAATGATTAACGAAAACACCCATGGCAATCTCACAACCACATCCATAAGGAAGCTCCTTAAGGATTACAGGGGGAAGGCTGTAGGGGGAAGGCGGTAGGTAGGAAGGCTGTAGGTAGATAGGCT
>JAGLYY010000166.1 GCA_023131935.1 Spirochaetales bacterium
CTGTAGGCTATTAGGTAGGATAGGCGGTAGGGGAAAGACTGTAAGTGGATAGACTGTAGGTAGATAGGCTATAGGAGAAGGGGGAAACGGAGGATGGAGACTGGATGCCGGAGAACGGAAGATTTTAGAATCTTCTATGGTTTCCGGTCTTCCTTCCTTCGGTCTCCGGTTTCCTGTCTCCCTTCTACAGCCTAATAGCCTAATAGCCTACAGCCTAATAGCCTTCCTACCTACAGCCTATAATATAAATCACCATCTGGAGTTCAAAAGATGAAGAAGGTTATTGTCGGAATGGGCACATGCGGCCTCTCCGCCGGAGCTCAGAATGCTTACGATACATTGAATGAGCTTCTTTCCGCCTCTCCCGGATCGTTTCAACTTTCCGGCACAGGGTGCATCGGCATGTGTTATCGTGAACCACTCGTTGAAGTCAGAGATGGGGAGGACCGGGTTATCTACGGTGAAGTCACCCCCGAGGTTGCCAGGGAGATTGTTGAAAAACATGTACGGGGGGGAAAGATAGTCGAGGACCGTGTTATCTACACGATATCCCCTGAAGGCACCGAGGGTGGAGAAGAGGCTGATTTCCTGAAACTTCAGAACAGGATAGTCTTGAGGAATTGCGGAACGATCAATCCGGAATCGGTAGAGGACTATGAGATGGTGGGGGGTTACCTGGGGCTACGGAAAGTGCTGTCCGAAATGGCGCCGGAAGAGGTCATCCGGGAGGTGAAGGACTCCGGGCTCCGTGGCCGGGGAGGCGCCGGTTTTCCCACAGGTCTCAAATGGTCTTTCGCGGCGGCTAATAAAGCTGATATCAAGTATGTGGTCTGTAACGCCGACGAAGGTGATCCCGGCGCTTTTATGGACCGTTCCGTATTGGAGGGAGATCCCCATGCTGTTTTGGAGGGAATGCTGATTTGCGCAAGAGCAATCGGCGCCTCCTTCGGTTATATTTACTGCCGGGCGGAATATCCCCTTGCCATCAAAAGGCTGGAAATAGCCATTAAAGCGGCAAGAGAGAAGGGGTATCTTGGAAAAAAGATCCTGGGTTCCGACTTTGATTTCGATTTAAAGATAAAGCAGGGGGCCGGAGCTTTCGTGTGCGGTGAAGAAACAGCCCTTTTCGCGTCGATAGAGGGGGAAAGAGGGATGCCGAGGATCCGCCCCCCCTTCCCCGCCGAAAAAGGACTCTGGCAGAAACCAACCAATAACAACAACGTCGAGACCTTCGCCAATATCCCCTGGATTATCAATAATGGAGCAGAGGCGTACGCGGCCTATGGCACCGAAAAAAGCAAGGGAACAAAGGTCTTTGCCCTCGCGGGCAAGGTTGTCCATGGCGGTCTCGCTGAAGTTCCGATGGGGACAACAATACATGACCTGGTGTTTAAAATTGGGGGGGGAATAAAAGATGGCAGGAAGTTTAAGGCCGTTCAGATGGGAGGCCCTTCCGGTGGGTGTATCCCCGCCCGGTTCAGCGATACACCGGTAGATTTCGAATCAATCCCCAGGATGGGCGCGATAATGGGTTCCGGCGGTCTTGTCGTCATGGACGATACTACCTGTATGGTGGAAATCGCCCATTTCTTCCTCGATTTCACCCAGAGCGAATCATGCGGTAAGTGTACTTTCTGCCGGATCGGAACACTCAGGATGCTGGAAATTCTCACAAGGATAACCAATGGAGAAGGTGTACCGGATGATATTGAAAAGCTTGAAACACTGGGAAAGCAGATAAAGGAAGCAAGCCTCTGCGGTCTGGGTCAAACAGCCCCGAACCCGGTCCTTTCAACACTTCGCTACTATCTGAGTGAATATGAGGAACACATTAACAACAAACACTGTCCTGCCGGAAAATGTTCCGCCCTCGTGGATTTTCACATTGATCCTGATAAGTGTGTCGGTTGTACTATCTGTGCAAAGAACTGCCCCGTAGATGCCATCAGCGGCGAAAGAAAGCAGATTCATATAATTGATAACGATATTTGTGTCAAATGCGGTAAATGTATAACAAGCTGCAAATTCGATGCCGTTTATACAATCTGAGGAGTCAGGCGAATGGATCATATTACTGTAATAATCAACGGTAAGGAGATAAAAACCTCTCCTGGCAAAACAATACTCGAGGTTGTGAGGGAGAATAATTTAGATGATATTCCCACCCTCTGCCACTCCCCGGAGCTTGAACCTTACGGATCATGTTTTGTATGCGTAGTAGAGGTAAAGGGGAGGCCCAATCTGGTACCTTCCTGTGCTACACAAGTAGTCCCCGGTATGGAAGTCGAAACCGCAAACAACCGGGTTATTGCCTCTAGGAAAACAGCGCTGGAACTACTGTTGTCAAACCATTACGCTGACTGTGTTTCCCCCTGTATGGAGGGCTGCCCCGCGAACGTTGATGCTCAGGGGTACATAGCCCTTTCCGCGATGGGACTTTACCGGAAAGCTGTTGATCTTATCCGTGAGTCCAATCCTCTCCCTGCTGTATGCGGACGTGTCTGTGTCAGAAAATGTGAAATCGTCTGCAGGAGAGAGGATGTTGACAAGGCTGTTGGAATCAACGCGATTAAAAGGTTCTTGACTGATCTCCCCGGGGTCTACGAAGGGACACCCGAATGCGATCCGCCTACAGGTAAAACCGTAGGTATAGTGGGAGCCGGCCCCACCGGACTGACCGCGGCGTGGTTCCTTGGAAAAAAGGGCCACAAGGTTGTGATCTATGAAGCAATGAAACGCTCCGGGGGAATGCTTCGTTACGGGATTCCCACCTACAGACTGCCTGACGAAGTCCTTGACGCGGAAGTTGAGTATATCTGCAGGACCGGAGCAGAAATAAGATATAATAAAAGGATAGGAACAGATATCACCCTGGAGGAGCTTAATAAAAGGCATGACGGGGTTTTCCTGGCTTCCGGGGCCTGGGCAGGCAAGCCCATGAGAGTGGAGGGGGAGTTCAATACCGAAGGAGTCGTTACCGGCTCCGATTTCCTCCAGGAGAAAGCGGAAAACCCCGAAAAGCTTTCAGGCACAATCATCGTTGTCGGCGGAGGCAACACCGCGATGGACGTGGCAAGGACCTCCTGGAGACTGGGTGCCGATAAAGTCATAATCCTCTACCGGAGGACAAAAGCGGAGATGCCCGCCGACGCAATGGAAATTGAGGACGCTATAGAGGAAGGGATTGAGATAATGGAACTTGCCGCTCCTGTTGGCATCATCGCTGATGGTGGAAAGATCAAAGCCCTCCGCTGCATACGAATGAAACTTGGAGAGCTTGACGCATCAGGCAGGAGACGTCCGGTTCCTCTTGAAGGATCTGAGTTCGATCTCCCCTGCCGGATGGCTGTTTCCGCGATAGGCCAGGCTCCGGTTTTAGATGGGCTCAACGAGGTCGCGGGAGAGAAGCTTGAAGTCAGCAGGTGGAATACCATCGCAATCGATACCGGAACTATGAAGACAAATATTGATGGGATTTTCGCCGGTGGTGACGCCGCCGATGATGGACCAACCGTTGTAATAGACGCGATCCGGGATGGAAAAAACGCGGCCTCAGCAATTCATTCCTACCTTATGGATCTTCCTCTTGAAAGGAAACCCTTCACCGTCGAAAAGGCGTTCTGGAGTAAACCGGGCAAGGCGGAGCTTGGTGAAATATCGGAAAGCCCCCGTCACGAAGTTCATTTGAAGGAAGTAGAGTCGCGCCGGGGCAGCTTTACCGAAGTAGCCACCGGCTTTGAATATGAAGACAATATTCATGAGTGTGATCGCTGTCTCTCCTGCGGGTGCGTAAGATTCGACGATTGCGACTTAAGACTCTACGCTGAAAAATATGAAGTTGACATGGAGATGTTCAAAGGCCATGTGCGAAAACACAAGGTTGACGATCGGCATCCCTATATTGTGTACGACCCTAATAAATGTATTTTATGCTGCAGATGCATAAGGACCTGCTCCAGAGTTCTTCCTATTGCAGCCATCGGACTCATTGAACGGGGATTTAAGACAGAGATGAGACCAGCCATGAACGACCCCCTCGTTGAGACCAGCTGCGTAAGCTGCGGAAACTGTGTCGACGCGTGTCCGACGGGAGCACTGACGATAAAATACCCGTTTCCGGGAAAATCTTCACTCGATACCGAAGAAATCCAGACAAATTGCGGCTTCTGCTCTCTGGCATGTCCGATAACGGTAAAGAAATTTGGAAACGGAAGATACTACATAGGGCCATCAGGAATCCCCGGTGAGTATCTGTGCAGATATGGGCGGTTTGGCTATGAACTGTTTATCAAGCAAAAAAGGATAACCACGGCCGAGGTTCGGGAAGGTAGTACAAGACGGGAAATCGGCACAAAGGAAGCCGCGGAGATTGCTGCTTCAAAGATGCGTCAGGTTGTAAAAGATCATGGGGCATCAAAGGTGGGGATATTTGTATCACCCGAACTTTCGAATGAAGAACTGTACCTGGCGGGCCGGATCGCGAGAGAGGGACTTGGTACAGGAAATATTGGGTCTCTCTCTATACTGGGTACAAACAGAGAATCAGGTGTTCTGGACGCCTCCTTTGGATTCACCGCCTCAACGGCCGACAGAAGTTGTCTGAGAGATGCCGATTTAATTATTTGTAACAATACATCGATAGAGCAGGACCACCTGGTACTATCGGTAGAGATTATTCAGGCTGTCAAAAAGAGGGCAGATCTGATAGTTTCAAATTCAACTCTCGATACAACCGATCGAAATCTCTCTAGCTTGGCTCTTGATCCTTTGCGCGGCACAGCAGCACTGCTCTGGAACGGTGTAATGCAGCTATTGCTGGATGATGGTTATTTTCCGCGGAAGCTCGTTATATCGACTACCGGCGGCCCGGAGTTCCTTACAAACAGGGATTTCCGGATAGACAACGTTAGTGAAATATCGGGGATTGATAAGGAAGATATCCGTAAGGCTGCTGATATTATTCGCAAGGCAAAAAGAATTGTTTTTGTCCATAGTCCCGATAGAACACAGGATCAGGCTTCCGGTGATATGGAAACCCTGGCAAATTTTATTGTGTTATTACGGGCAAAAGGAGTTGAAGCGGAAATCCTGCTTCCCAGGATAATCGCAAACAGCGCGGCTTTAGAGGCGGTTGGGGCTGACCCCGCGTTTATCGCGGGAAGAGTGCCTGTCTCCCGTAAGATTACAGGAGCGGTTACTCAAGGCGAATTGCGCAGGCTTCTTTCAGATGGGGAGTTAAAGGGAGCGATTATTATCGGAGAGGACCCGCTGGCCTGGGGACCTACCGGCGCCTGGTTTCAGAATGTAGATTTCCTTGCGGCAATGGACTGGACCGATACCGAGACAACCCAGTACGCGGATATTGTACTGCCCGGATCAACATACCTGGAGACTGAAGGATCACGATGCAATTTCGAAGGAAAGCTTATAGAATATTCCCAGGCAATAACCCCGCCGGCAGGTGTTTCAGGCAGGGACCTCCTCGTGGAACTCACCAGAGCTTTCGGAGTGGATGTAAATGATGACCTTTCGGAGGAAATGAACACAGCTGTCGCGGGTAAACTCGGTGAGATGAAAAGCTTCTACTGGAACCAGGGGGAGGAACGGGAATCAAGCTACTCAGGAAAGCTTGTTGTTCCCAGGGCCGGAACAAAAGCAGGTTCTATCCAATATCCCCTCACCCATGGTGAGCGTTACAAGAAAGAAATCAGAGAGATAGGGACAGACAGGTTCAGAGTTAGATACTAACAAAACCTCCGTACGCATCTTTCAAGCGGATCATGAAACATGGAGTGTTCGCCATGATAAGTCTTAAGAATCTATACGCCTTTCTTGAAGGTAATTTCGACTATCTTCTTGTAGTTGATAGTGCTGAACAGATTATCTATATAAGTCAGATCATGAAGCGGGACTGCTTTACAGATGGGTCATTACCCCCGAATCCACATTTGAAAGACGCGCTCTCTTCATCCTCTCTTAATACTTTCAGGACGGCTTTGTCTCAGGCAAAAGCAAGCGGCCGGGGAATGGCCATCTACACCCCAAAAAAGAGCAGCGATTATACAGTACCCCTTAAGGTTGGATACATAAAGGGTGAGGAGGCAGGAACCTTTTTATTTTTCGGAAATCGAGCCGGGGGCTTTGGCTACCAGGCTGAATGGGAAAAAGAGGAAAGGATAAAAGAGCTATCCTGCCTTTACGAAGTAAGTGAATGGATTGAAGCTTCGAGCACCATCAAAAGATTCTTCACCGAACTCCCCCGGTACCTTAGCGCGGGAATGATGTATCCCGATGAAGTTTCAGTTTATTCTATCTACCAGGGGGTGGGGTATGGACAGAAATACCCCTCTGATAATTATATTTCTGTCCTGCTTGTTGTCGGCGATCAGGATAAGGGAGAGATCCGTGTTGGTTACCGAAACGATACACACGAGCTTCTACAGGAAGAACAGCAAATGCTCAATGAAATCGGAAGGACAGTCAGTCTCGCTCTTGAAAGAAAGCAGCTTCTGGAAAGGATCTCTTTGAAGGAGGAGGAGGAAAAGGAGTACAGTACCAGGCTTGCAACTCTGAAAAAGGAGATCGAAACAAAGACACAGGAGGTTGAGGAACAGAGCTCCCGTATTAATATCGTAGATTCCTATCTCAGCAGAGTAAATAAAGAGTGGGAGGAAACGAAGACCAGACTGGAGACACTGTTCCAGGCAGTACCTGATGATATTGTGTTAATTGACAGAAATCGGAAGATAGTCATGACAAACCGGAAGGACATTCAGCCGGGTGTATCCTGCTACAAGGGATACTTCAACCGGGAGCGGCCCTGTGATAATTGCCGTCTCGCAAGAATCATTAAGGACAAGGCACCCCTTACTATCACCATGAAACAGCATGAACGATATCTGCAGGTTCATGCTTTACCGGTTTACAATAAGGACCATGAAGTAGATGGAATACTGGAGTTTTACCGGGATGTTACCCTTGAAAAAAGCTATGAACGGCAGCTGCAGCAAGCTGACAAACTTGCCTCCCTCGGTCAGTTAGTAAGCGGAATCGGTCACGAAATCAATAACCCGAACCAATTTATTCATGGAAATATTAAAATAATCAAACAATCACTGGAAGACATTCTGCCCATAATGGATGAATATTACCATTCCCATCCCGAGCTCAAGATTGCCAGGTTGAAATATGATTTCTTCAGACAGCATATTATGACTCTTGTTGATGATATGTCTCATGGCTCTGATAGAATAAAAGGGATTATCGAGGGACTGAGAAGTTTTGCGAGAAAGGATGAGGGCTTGCTCGTAGATAAGGTAGATCTCAACACACTTATCGAGTCCAGCACAAGGCTGGTACATAACGAGGTACGCAAGCAAGCAGGAATAGTATTGGATCTGGCTAAAGGAATACCAACCTTTACCGGGAACTCACAGAAGATAGAGCAGATCCTGATAAACCTGATGGTAAATGCCAGCCACGCCATGCCGGAAGGCAAAAAGGGAATAATTACTATCCGGACCAGAGTAGATAAGAAAGATGTTGTTCTTGAAGTGGAGGACAACGGTAAGGGGATGAATGAAAACACCCTGAAACAGATCTTCAATCCATTCTTTACTACAAAAAGATCCAGGGGGGGAACCGGGCTTGGCCTGGCAATTGCCTACAGGATAATAGAAGAGCATGGTGGAAACATATCTGTAATCAGTAAACCAGGTGTTGGAACGACCTTTACTATCAGACTACCTATCCGATCCGTCAGCAACAATACTATAAAGGGAAAATGATGAAAAGGATCCTTATCATTGATGATGATATCGCCGTAACAAACTACCTCATGGTTTTTTTCATGCAGACCGAACAGTTTGAATCAACAATAATCAACGACTCCAGGGAGGTCGCGGGATATTTTGACCGTGAGACCTACGATATACTTTTACTGGATATGGACATGCCGAATATCAGCGGTATCGATATTCTCAAAGAGATGCAGAGGAGGGAGTTAGACACACCCGTCGTAGTATTGACCGGGGTGAGCGATGTGGATCTGGCCGTAAAAGCTATGAAATTGGGGGCCTTCGATTACCTGATGAAGCCGGTAGATGATGATCAACTATTAGAGGTCTTACACAACGCCATGGAGCATGGAGAACTTCATCACACGATAGAGCAGCTTCCAGGCCAACTGAAACGGGAAGACCTTGTCCATGAGAGCGCGTTTAAACGGCTGACGACCGGGAATCCTGAGATGATAAGAATTTTCTATCATGCCGAAAAGATGGCTGATAGTGATCTCTGTATCTTCATCTGGGGGGAAAATGGCACCGGGAAAGAAACTCTGGCCAGGGCCATTCATGAAGCAAGCCCCAGAGGAAACAAACCATTTATCGCGGTTGAGATTGACAGTCATGACCCGGAAAAGCTTCCGGCATCTTTTTTTGGCCAGGCGAAGGATTGGAGCGGCTCCAGAGAGGACAGCCCCGGACTACTGGAGGAGGCAGCAGGCGGTACTTTGTTCATCAACCACATAGAATCCCTTTCGCCTCCAATGCAGGTAAGGCTTAACAGGGTAATCCAGACAGGAGAATATTACCGGGAAAGTTCCGCCAGAGTTAGAAACATAGATGTTCGTTTCATAGTAGCCTCCACCCACGACCTCATGGACCCGGAATATAAGGATAAATTTTCACAGGATCTTCTGTATCATATTGTGATCAATTCGATAAAGATCCCTCCATTAAGAGAGAGAGTTGACGATATCGAATGCCTTGCGAAAAGATTTCTCAAGAAGTATAAACAAAAAGCCGGAAAAACCATTTCGGGCTTTTCCGGTGATCTCCTTGAGCTCCTGAAGAATTATACTTTCCCAGGTAACGTGCAGGAGTTGAAGACGATAATATCATCCTCTGTAGCGAATGAGGAAACAGACCTGCTGACCGTTGATTCCCTCTCCTGCTGCTTAAGCCCGGTATTTGAGCCGGAAAGGAGGACCGGAGACAGGCAGTTCCTGCCAAGGAAACTGGAAGAGGTAATTAAACAACAGGTGATCCTGACCCTTGATCATTTCAAACAGGACGGAGAAAAAGCGGCGGAAGTTCTGGGAATATCGATTGAGGAGCTTGACCGGATTTGCAAATAGAAAAAAATTTTGATTATTGGTTCTGCTCATATAGAATTCGTTCAGCTTCTTTCTCAATATATAAACCAATATCGCGCAAGTTCTTGCTATAAATGATTATTGAAATAAAAACAATACAGATCATCACTACAGAATATGCTATAAAGCTCTCCGCAAAAAGCTTATAATACATCAATAGTGGGCCTACTACAATAATTGAAGCAATTATCAATGCCACATTATTCTCATTCTTTCCGGATGGAAGATAGATAGAGATTATATTCCCGGCAACACAGAACAAAAGACAGGACACAATAAGATTTATTGAAATAATAAAAGTCTCTGTATAGTACTTTTGCAACAAACAGGAAAAAATAATTGGCATTATGGTAAAGGTAATCCAGATTAAAAACAAAATATTCTTTTTTAGAATCATCGTCCTATATGATAAGGGTAAAAGGAAATATCTTTTTACGGAAGAAATACCCGTAATTGAATTGAATGGATACTTATTAACAAGAATAGTAAAAAAACTACACACCATTATATAAACAATTGGCACGGCCTTCTGTAGATAAAGAAAAAAGCTAACGATGACAGATAACACTGTCACAAAGAAAAGGTAATTTCGATAATTTATTATCTTATATTCTAAATACAATTGATCTTCCTTCAGAAAAGAAAACAACTTGCTGAGAGGCTGAAGACGTATTACATTTTTCTTTCTTCCAGGCCGGCGTTCATTTATGGAGTAAGCATAATAAGAAACGATAAGAAGAATACTGCCTGACATGATCAATAATAGAGAATGAGCGATTGAAGGAATTCCTGCCGCCATTGAATTGATTGTCCCAAAAAAACAATCTGAATCAATAACCCAATCAATATTAAAATTTAAATTAAAAAGAACAAGCACCGGTCTGTTATCAACAATTCTGAAATGATAGTTCAGAACTACCAATACAAAGGGTAACAGTTTGATAATATCAGAAAATATATTTCTATATTGTGTATCATGGTAGCGTTTAACGAGCACGTTCAACAGAAAAATAGCGTATGAAATCATTACCAATAGAAAGAGCACTAAATTCAAAAAGTCGACAAAAGCTTTGATATTCATGGAAATTGGGAAGAATATTATTAGGTTAACTACAAGTAAAAGGTAGAAAAAGGGGTGTAAAAAGAGTAAAATGTATTCAAATATAAATCTATCCATCTTTTTTAATGGTAATAACTGCAGTCTGATTTTATTCAGATGAATTTCCCGAAAGGATCCTATCGTCAGGAATACCGGTAAAATTGTCCAAAACAGAAGAAGGTAGGCGAAATTCACTGTGTTGAAGGCAAAGAAATAAGTTGTTTCTCTTTTCCCGGCGATGAAGAGAGTATTAACGATTATTCTTACAATTATTACAAAAAAGCTCCAGGGGAAGAGATAGCGCTCAAAGCCTGCTAATTTGTTTTTTTTTAAGTATCTTCCGAAAGAGATTTTTTGATATTCTACTAGCAGTCCAATCTTATTATTCAATCATCATACCTGCTTGAGGTATATTGATTCTATCAAAATAATATTTCTCAAGGCTTTCACATTGGCTCAATACAGTATCAATATCTTTTAAATCTACAAGCTTACCATCATCAATCACCGCAACTGAATCCAGTATTTTTTCAACAAGATCCAGTATATGAGAAGTAATAATAACTGTTTTCCCTTTTCGCCGACTTCTCAGTAGCAGTTCTTTCATACTTCTTATCCCATTCAAATCCAATCCAATAAACGGTTCATCCAGAATCAATATTTCAGGATCATGAATGAAAGCTAAAATAATGGACAACTTTTTCTTCATTCCCTGAGAACACACATTACATAGTGTGTTTTTAAATTCTTCTAATTGAAAGTATTCAAGATATTCATCTATCTTTCTATTTTTCTCTATCTTCGGTATATTATAAAAATTTATTACCAGGTCAATATGTTCATATATCGTAATGTTCTCAAAAAGTTCAGGGTATTCTGGCAAAACTCCAATATGCTTTTTCCATTCTTTTGTATCCTTGAAAATCGAGCTGCCTTTATAAAGAATATCACCGCTATCAGGGCGCAATAATGTGGAAATAATCCGCAAAGCAGTGCTTTTCCCAGCTCCATTGGGGCCAAATAATCCTAAACAAGTGTCATTTATTGTTAGATTCAATGAATTAACAGCTTTCTTCCGCCCAAATGATTTTGAAATATTTAGCAACTCGAGCATTAACAGATTCCCCCATCCTGTTTAAAGTGAATATATCCCATCCGGTGATAACACAACCACTTCCGCACTGGTTTCCTGTCTTACCCTGCCTGCCCACTCTTCAGCGTCCTGGTTAATGACGTCCCAGGTTTTATAGTGCATGGGGATTACCGTTTTAGGTTTCAGAAGTTTCACTGCCCGGATTGCGTCTTCCGGTAAAAAATGGATCTATTAAAATCTTTGTGCCGTTTATTTCGATACTCCAGGCAGCATGACCGTACCAGGTTAGTCTCATGTGGTTTTCCTCCGAAGCAGTATTGTCAACCTGAAAATATTATAGCCTGCATCTGGAAAGAAATCACGAAAATTTTACAATACGGTAAATAGTACAGCGAGTATATGGAAAGGT
>JAGLYY010000167.1 GCA_023131935.1 Spirochaetales bacterium
TACTGAAACAACGGAAGCTGCTTATAAATGATGAAAAGCATACTAACCGATTGGCAGGATTCTCTGTTCCTGGTCCGTGAGGGAAGAAACTAGATTACTTTTTCCTGGCAGCCTCTTTTCTTGGTTCCAGGGCGCCCCGGATAAACCGCATAACACCCTGGATGAGCCGTTTTTCTTCGGAAAAGATATCCTCGCCGATAAAAACCTTCATCCGCTCTTTAAAGTACTGTGAAGCAAAAGAATATTGGACAATGAGGATAAGATTGTCCAGACAGAAAGAAACAACATGATCATCCAGGTCATCAGCAATGACACCATCCTTCCTTGCTTTTTCGAGGAGCTTTATGTACAACTCAGCTGTAATGCTTTCAATGTTCCGGGAAAGCTTTTTAGAAAGATGCTGCAGCCCTTCGGTGGAGGTATCCAGATAGATTTGGGTCATCCGATGAAATTTCCGTGATGAGGCGATTGCCATTCGCAGCATTTTCTCGATGTTTTCATACAGATCCCCCCCCTCCACATCAATAGTAGAAAGGGCTTCCTCGAGTAAATGGTAGGCATGGTCCATGAGGGTCAGGAAGAGATTATCCTTCGAATCGAAGTAGCTGTACATAGACCCGATACTGACCCCGGCTTTTTCGGCGATGACGTTGATGTTCGCTGCGTTAAATCCCTTTTCCGCGAACTCATTTATCGCCACATCGATTATCCGCTGCCGCTTACCTGGGGAAATATTTTCAAAAGTCTTTTTATGGAAATCGCCATCGGAAGTCATTACATCACTCCTTCAACGACATTCTATCAGAATCTATAAGAACCTATAAGACTTACCAGTCTGATCAACCTCTATAATCCGATTTCCCATCTCTTAAGAATTTCCCGTACCAGGCTTATGAAATTCCCTCGAACTCTCGCGCTCGTTTCCATAACGTCCCCATGATCCAGAGGTTGATCCAGAATCCCGGCAGCCATATTCGTAATACATGAGAGACCAAGGACCTTCATCCCGCCATGGCTCGCGGCAATCACTTCAGGAACCGTAGACATCCCCACCGCGTCTGCCCCAAGGAGCCGAAGCATTCTGATTTCCGCGGGGGTCTCATAACTCGGCCCGCCCATGAAAGCATATACCCCTTCCTGGAGGGTCAATCCAAGGTCCTTCGCCGCGGACTTGGCAATACACCGGAGTTCCTTCGAATAAGCTTCGGTCATATCATTGAACCTGGAGCCAAACTTTTCATTATTTGGACCTCGCAGGGGGCTTTCGGTAAACATTTTTATGTGGTCGTTGATAACCATAAGCTCTCCAGCCTTGAAGGAGGTGTTGACCCCTCCGGCAGCATTGGTTACCAGGAGATTTTCAATTCCGAGGATTTTCATCACCCTGATTGGAAATACAACCCGCTCCATGTCATACCCTTCGTAGTAGTGGAACCGCCCTTTCAAGGCCAGTACGGTTTTACCCTCTAACTCGCCTATCACCATCTCTCCAGCGTGTCCTTCCACTGTGGATTCCGGAAAATGGAGAATTTCAGAATAGGGTATGGTTATTCCTTCCGTGATCTCCTCTGCCATGACACCCAGGCCGGATCCAAGAACCATACCAATAACCGGTTTCTTACCAATTCTCTCCGATATACTCCTGGCAGCTTCCTGATAATGCTCAACAGGGATCATGTAATCCTCCACTTGAATTTATTCAATAATAAAGAAGCTGTCCCGGTGTAATACCAGGACAGCTTTTCTTTCAAGACGACGAAGGAGAAATTATCCTTCGTAACCAGCTTCTGCTCTGGTTGCGGGTGCAACAATTTTCCCGGACTTTAAGTCCGCGATAGCCTTTTCAAGAGCAGCCTTAACTTCCGCAGGTACCATGCTGTCAAAATTGTGGAAAGGCGCGAGACCGGTAGCCCCTTCGTTGATACCGAAGACTTTGTTATCCCCACCAACAAACTCACCATCAAGAACAGCTTTAATGGTGAGGTAGGTTGCAGATGTAATACCCTTAACAGCTGAGGTGAGGACTGTGGCAGGAGCAACACCACTCTGGTCAACATCTACACCAATAGCGAGAATTCCGGATTCCCTGGCAGCATTAATGGCACCAATACCGGTAAGTCCCGCGATCTGGAAGATGAAGTCAGCGCCCTGTTCGATCATAGCGAGGGCAGCTTCTTTTCCCTTTGCCTGGTCGACGAAAGAACCGGTCACAACGCTTAATACTTCACAGTCAGGATTAACCGACTTTACGCCAGCGTAAAAACCAGCCTGGAACCTTTCAACCGGCGGGATGTCCATACCAAGAACCATACCAACAACATTATCGTCGTTCAGCTTCGTAGAAGCGGAAGCATACTGCTTGGTCAGGAGCCCGGCAACAACACCGGCAAGATATCCTGATTCCTGTTCTTTAAAGAGAATACCAAGAACATTATCAGGAGCGGTAGAAGGATCTACCCAGATATCAATACCGGCAAAACAGGCGTCGGGAGCGTTCTGAGCTGCTTCAATCATGGCATCTGCCATCAGAAACCCAACAGCGAATACAACCTCCGCCCCATCTTCGGCGAGGCCCATGAGATTAGGCACATAGTCGGTCTGCTGCTTCGACTCGACAACCCGGGCTTCTATTCCAAAGTCAGACTGCGCGTCGAGAAGTCCCTGATAAGAGCCATCATTAAAGGACTTGTCCCCAAGCCCTCCGACGTCAGTTGCCATCGCCGCGATGAAACCTTCACCTGCAGCTTCTTCTTGAGCACCACCGGCAAAAACCATACCAGTAGAAATCAATAAAACTACCAGAATGAAAACCAGCGTTTTAAACCCTTTTAACATGCGTTTCCTCCTAATTAAGATACATTGATCTTACATTATAACTTATCCCCAACGGGAATAATAGCTTTTTTTAATACCCCTTTAATCCTCCTCCCGTTCGATCATGAAATCCATCCCGACAGCTTTTGGTGGACGGGAACGCCGGACAAGACCGGCGACCACGAGAACCGTAGCCACATAGGGAAAGATAATGAAAAATTCCGCCGGGATCGGGAGCACCTTGAATATCTGGAACCGGATCTGCAGGGCATCGGCGAAACCGAAGAAGAGCGATGCAAGCCATGATCCAATCGCGGTCCACCCACCGGAGATATTCGCGGCAAGAGCGATGAACCCCCTGCCGTTTGACATCCCTTCAGTAAAGGAGACACTGTTCTCAATTGAGAGATACGCCCCCGCAAGGCCGGAGGTTATGCCCGAAACAAGAACCGCAAGGTATCGCATCTTCACCACCGAAACCCCGATGGTTTCCAGGGCCAGTGGATGCTCTCCCGCGGCTCTCACATGAAGACCGGTTTTTGTCTTTTTTAAAAAGATCAGGAAGAATATCACCGTTAAGAACGAAAGATATACAATCGGTGTCTGGTTGAAAAAAGCCGGACCGATAACCGGAATCTTAGACAAAAGGGGTACCGCGAACTTATATTCCGCCAAACCCTTTGCTATCGGCTCTGTCGTTCCGGGATGACCGTAGATAATAACCATCAGGTAACGCACTACACCAAAGGAGAGGATGTTCAGGACCGCGCCGGAAACCACATGATCCAGATGAAAGGTGATTGTTGCCACTGCGTGGATCATTGAGAAGAGGGCCCCGGCAACAACACCACCGAGAAGGCCTAACCAGGGATTCCCTGTATAATAGGCCACTACAACGGCGAAGAACGCCCCGATAATCATTATCCCTTCCATGGCAATATTCACAATACCAGCCCGTTCACATACTGTTGCTCCCACCGCTGCCAGGGTGATGGGGGTGGAAAGCCGGATAGTCGCAACCAGAAGATCTTCATTGAAAATTGAAAAAAAACCACCCATTACTTTGCTCCCTCAGATGCAAGCTGCTTGCGCCGTTTTATTCGGTTTCCTACCCAGGAGTAAATATACCGGGCTACAATGAGGAACAGAATGATTCCCTTAATAATTTCAACGATTGAATTGGATATCTGAACCGTCCTGGCCATGTACTGCCCACCGGCATCCAAGGCACCCCAGAGAATCGCGGTAAAGATTACACCAATGGGATTATTGGCAGCAAGAAGGGCTACAGCGATACCATTCCAGCCATATCCGGCCGAAAGATTCTCAAAGAGTTTATGGTCAAGACCAAGTACCTGGTTCACCCCCGCAAGCCCCGCGAGGAACCCGGCAAAGAGGAGGGCGCGGAAAATATTTTTTCCGATGGAAATTCCCTGGGCCCTGGCGGCCTGGGGATTGTGTCCTACCGCCCGGATCTCATAACCGAATTTTGTTTTCGTTAAAATGTAGTTCACAAATATCGCGACCGCGATTCCAATAAGAATACCGGTATGGAGCCGATAATTCGTGTCTGGAAATAACCCCTTAAATCGGGGCAGCCAGTTTGCGTCAAGGATGGGGTTGGTAACGTATGGATGAGTCCCCGCGCTGTCGCCGCCCATCCACCTGATAAACACCGAGGAAAGATACCGGGCTATGTGGGCAAACATCATTGTGGTTATTACCTCGTGAGCACCGGTTTTGACCTTCAGAAGAGCCGGGAAATAGTTATACGCGGCGGCGACGAGTCCTGACATGAGAAAAATTATGGGAATCGTAAATATGGGGGGCATCCCCAGGTAGATTCCAAGGAATGTTGCAACCATGGCACCAACGTAATACTGCCCTTCTGCTCCGATATTGAAGAGCCCGGCTTTAAAGGCAAAGGCAACTGATAATCCGGTGAATATAAGGGGAGTGGCATTTAGAATTGAAATATGCCAATTCTTCACAAAGCCACCATAGAGAAGGGCCCTGTAAGCCTTGATCGGATCATATCCCGATATCAACATGATTATTGCCCCGATCACGATAGCTGCCGAAATACCGATAACCGGGATGGTCAGGTTTTTCAAGAACTTCCTTATCTCTACAATTACCGTTTCCTTATCGGTTGAAAGCCATCGATAAAGGAAATAGAGAGCAACCGCAGCAAGGATAAAAAACAGACCGTAAAAGAGGGAGACAATGTATAGTATCAAGCCGACCGCACCAAGCAGAAAAACTCCTGCAAGAATTATCGGCTTCAGTTTTGCTTTTTTCATGCTGCTACTCCTTTGCCTTTCCGCCGGTCATAAAGAATCCCACCTCTTTATCGGTGGTCTCCTCGGGAATGAGTTCTTTCACAATTTCACCTTCATAGAGTACTAAAATCCGATCGGAAAGAGAAAAAATCTCCTCCAGCTCAAGAGAAATAAGAAGGATCGCGCTATTCTTATCCCGCATTTTTAAAATTTGGCTGTGGATATATTCGATAGCCCCAACGTCAAGCCCCCGGGTAGGCTGGGAAACAAGGAGAAACTTCGGGTCCCGTGAAAACTCCCGGGCAAGAACAACCTTCTGTTGATTCCCACCCGAAAGGGTCCCCGCGGTGACATCAACACCCGGGGTCCTGACATCAAAGTCCTCTACCAGCTTTTCCGAATAACTGTGGATAGTATCAAGAGACAGGTTGATACCCTTTGAGAAAGGGGGTTCATCATGATCCCCCAAGACAAGATTCTCCGTAATCTGCATGGGCAGTATAAGGCCATACCGTTGGCGATCTGCTGATACGCTTGAGATTTTTCGCCGCCTGCGTTCCCGGGTACTCAGATGCTCGATATCCTCATTCCCATAGAGGATATTTCCTTCTTCAAGAGAGCGCAAACCCATAATCGCTTCGGAAAGTTCACTCTGCCCGTTGCCGTCAACTCCGGCAATACCGACAATCTCACCCGGGCGGACATCGATAGAAATATCCTTTAGAGCCATAAGCCCCTGTGCATCTTTCACCGAAATATTCTTGATAGAAAAGATTGGTTCAGCCGTTATCTCTTTCTTCTCCTTGTGAACCGTAAGGACAACGTCCCGGCCAACCATCAGGTTTGCCAGTTCCTTCTTGGTAACTTTGGAAGTTTTTCTTTCACCAACGACCTCACCACGGCGAAGGATGTATACTCTATCAGAGATAGCTTTTACCTCTTCAAGTTTATGGGTAATGATGATAACTGAAACCCCCGAATCCCTGAGTTTCCGGATAACCGTGAAAAGTTTTTCCACCTCATGAGGAGTCAAAACAGCAGTCGGTTCATCAAGAATTAGAATCTTCGCTTTTCGATAGAGGGCTTTCAGGATTTCTACCTTTTGCTGTAACCCGACAGAGAGGGTCTCGATCTTTGCGTCCGGATCAATTGACAGGTTGTATCGTTCAGAAATCACAAGCACCTCTTCCCTGGCCCTTTTGTAGTCGATAAAATCAGCTTTTCCCGGTTCGTTTCCGAGGATGATATTCTCGGTAACCGTAAGGGTTTCAACGAGCATAAAATGCTGGTGGACCATGCCGAGGCCCCGTCTGATAGCCTCCTTCGGTGAACTGAATTCAACCTCCTCCCCCTCCAGAAGGAATGTTCCGGAGGTCGGTTTATATAGTCCGTAGAGAATGTTCATGAGGGTGGACTTTCCCGCTCCATTTTCCCCAAGAAGGGAAAGGATCTCCCCTTTGAAAAGCTTGATATTGATGTTGTCATTAGCGAGGACCTTAGGAAATCGTTTTACGATATTTTTCGTTTCAAGTAACAGGTCCTTACTTTTTCTAGAACGCATTATAAAATCCTCCCTGGGGGAGAGACTGCTCCCAATGGAGGGAACAGTCTCATTTGAACTTGGTATATTATCCTTATGAATCCGGTTATTCCGATCTCAAAAGGATAAATTCAACCCGGCGGTTTTTCCACCGAATCGACCTATCGAAAACGGAGGTAATAGGATTAACACCGCCGTAGGCCTTTACTACAACTTGATCAGGATCGATCCCCATCTCAACGAGGGCATTCATGACTGCCTGTGCCCGGCGCTCGGTCAAGGGAAAGAGGATCTCCTCCTCCTTCATATACTTCTCAGGCATTCCTTCGTAAATATTTAAAGCGTGGGCTTCTAGACCGAGAATATAACCTGGATACCGGTCGAGCACCTCTTTTACCTTTTCCAGGGACTTAAGGTTGCGGCTGTGAAAATGGGCACTGACCGTATCAATCCTGTCCTGGTAGGCTGAGAAGATAATATTCGGCACCATGATAAAGAATTTTCCATCCCGGAGGACTACGAGGATGTCGAGAGTGATATCTTCTTTATAGGTAGTACGGTTTCCACCGGCGTCTACAACCTGAATTCTGAGGGTTACTTCCTCCTCGATAATCTCTTCGGCACCATCACCGTCGCTATAGCCTCTCCACACGATCTGATCGGTCGGGTCTCCCTTACCCGAGTAACTCCGGAGGATTTCTCCATCGTCACTCAGGATATCCATGGTCCACTCTGTTACCTTCTGCTCATTGAGTACTTTCAGAGCAATGAAAACTTCCCCCGCGACACCTTCATCAGTGATAACAAAGGGGCTCTTGGTTACACTCACGATAACCTCAGGGGGGGTGATGTCGAGAATAGTGGGCTGGGACTCTACCTCTACAATCTTTCCCTCTTCCATTTCCGCGGTAAGGAACAGGGTATAATGATCCTCGGGGGCATTGGCGCCGGAATCATCTTTACCATCCCAGAACAGCTCTTCAGGAAGGGGCTCGTCACTGGAAACCGACCGGACAATTACTCCTTCAGGATCCCGAACCTCAAGGTCCCAGGATACTACCTGTGCCCGTTTATCGGTTTTGATTGTAACCAGCAAAGTGTCCTCTACTCCGTCGTCATTAGGGGAAAATCCAATGGGTACAATAACCGCCATGGCGACAGGGTAGGCATTAATAACAAGCTCTACAGGTTCATGAATTACTCTGTTCCCCGCAAGGTCCGCGAAGGTGGCCTCAAGGCGGTATTTACCGTCGGGCAGTTTATTCCCAAGGGCGCCTCTTCCGTTCCAGGCGATAAGAGAAGTGGTTTTCGTAGAATCAGTTTCAATAATCACCTCTCCCCGGGAATTGAGAATCCTTCCCACCCAGGTAACCGGTTCATTGGAATTCAGCTGAATTTCCACCCAATCTTTATTACCATCAGCATTGGGTGAGAACTCAGGATTATCCACCAGGATAGTAA
This sequence comes from Spirochaetales bacterium, assembly GCA_023131935.1. GTDB lineage: Bacteria > Spirochaetota > Spirochaetia > JAGLYY01 > JAGLYY01 > JAGLYY01. The sequence continues at coordinate 8,098 of JAGLYY010000167.1, forward strand.
TCACCGGTGGAACTGTATCAATAACAATCCATTCTTCAATTACCGGTCTGTTGCCATTTTCGTAGGTCGCGGAAAAGGCCATCCGGTATTTACCGTCCGGCAGAAGGACCCCATCAGATCCGATGCCGTAAAAGGTCAAACCTTCGGGCGCTGAGGTCTCCCCCTGTTCCTGCCATAGGAGCGAGCCATCCATCGTGGTAAGTGAACCGCTCCAGCTTATGAGACCTTCGGTCATTTCGAATTTAATGCCTATAGTGGTCTGGTCCTGCACCTCATCGTCGTTGGGGGAAATGTAAAGATACTCGATATCGAAGGCAATCTCCGATGTACCCGCGTTCATTACAATCCCTTCGATAACGTACTCTTCCGAAGCGTTTCCAGCCAGGTCGGTTGCTTTTATCTTGTAGCTGTATGTACCATCGAAGGCTTTGTTGCCATCATCATCAAG
>JAGLYY010000168.1 GCA_023131935.1 Spirochaetales bacterium
GTCATCGTTAGGGGAGATATACTGGGTGCCGGAAGTGGCAAGATTCAATCCCGGGACCTCCTTGTGTCCGCCTCCGAAGAGAGGAGATCCCAGCAAGATCACCAGAAGCACAACAAATACTACGATTTTCTTTCTTTTTACCATAAGAACCTCCGTGAGTTCTTTAATTGATTCACACAGAGTATATCCTACTAACGCAACTTTATTAAGCATAAAAGGATATCCCCCGCTTAAAAGGTGGAAGAACAAAAAAATCGCTGAGACTCCTCGCAAGATCAGAGAATTGCTTCCTAATACCGAGACTTTTACCCACCTTATCCTTTTGATAAACAAGAAGGGGCACATATTCCCTCGTGTGATCCGAACCTTTGAAAGTAGGATCGCACCCATGATCCGCGGTCACAATAAGCAGATCTCCCTTGTCAAGCAAATCCATTATCTCCGGGAGCCTTTTATCAATTTCACTTACAGCCGCCGCATACCCCGGGGCATCCCTGCGGTGGCCAAAATGCATATCCGTGTCTACAAGATTTACGAAAATAAACCCGTTTTCTCCCTTAGGGCCCTGATTAATAAGATCGATAGTTCGCTCGATACAGGCGTGGTTCCCCTTGTCATGATAACTTTCGGAAAGTCCCTGTTCGTTGAAAATATCACCTATTTTACCAACTCCTATGGTCCGGATCCCATGTTCCAGCATATAGTCCAGGAGGCTCGTTTCAGGAAGACTGATACTATAATCCTTCCGTGCCTTTGTCCTGGTGAAAGCCCCCGGTTTCCCGGTAAATGGGCGGGCAATCACTCTGCCTATCTGATATGGATTACAGAGTTCCCGGGCAATTTCACACATCCCGTAAAGCCCCTCTATAGAGACAACCTCATCATGAGCGGCAATCTGGAATACAGAATCGCTGGAGGTGTAAATAATCGGTTTTCCCGATTCAAGGTGTTCCCCTCCAAGCTCCTCAATAATCACTGTGCCGGAAGCTGCCTTATTGCCGAGGGTCCCCCTATTGATCCTCCCGGAGAATTCCGAGACAAGCTCCGCGGGGAAGGAGGGATAGTCCTTCGGGAAAGTCGTAAAGGAATTTTCAAGTTCCACACCGGCAAGTTCCCAATGGCCGGTTGTAGTATCTTTCCCCGGAGATTTCTCTTCCATCACCCCGAAACTCGCGAGGGGTTTCTCTACAGCCTCACAACCGGGAAGCTCGAAACCAAGAAGCCGCGCCGCGTTCCCGAGACCGAGAGATTTCAAGTTTGGCCATAAATCGCCTTGAAGGTTTTTACCAACCGTTTCACATATATGGAGGGCTGTGTTTGCTCCTTCATCACCATAATCTTCAGCATCAGGAAGAGCTCCCATACCAAAACTGTCTATTACAAGTACAACCGCGCGCACTTAACAACTGCCCCTTTCAATGTAATTTACCTGTGCGACACTAATAACCGGTAGTGACATCCTCACCTTTCACAATATTTACTCCGCCGCTGGTCCCTATTCTCGTAGCCCCGGCTTTTATCATCGCAACCGCGTCGGCAAAAGACTTCACACCGCCCGCGGCCTTAACACCCATGCCCGGGCCGATAGTACGCCGCATGAGCGCCACATCCCGGATATTTGCCCCTCCCGACGCGAAACCGGTAGAGGTCTTTACATAATGGGCACCTGATTTTTTAACAATTTCACAGGCTAATACTTTCTCTTCATCTGAGAGTAAAGCGGTTTCAATAATCACCTTCAAAACCGTATTCTGCCGGCAGGCCCGAAGGACCTGACGTATATCCTCTTCTACAAGTTTCACTTTCCCCGATTTAAGGGCACCAATGTTCATGACCATGTCTATCTCAGCGGCCCCATCTTCGATGGCATGACGGGTTTCGAAGGCCTTGATTCTACTGGAGGTTGCCCCTAAGGGGAAACCAACCACTACACAGAGTTTCACATCACTGCCCCGGAGCCTTTTCGCGCAATGCTCCGCCCAGCCGGTATTTACACAGACTGAGTGAAATCCATACTCCATTGCCTCGTCGCAGATTGTATTGATCTGTTCCTCCGTCGCCTCCGGCTTCAGCAGGGTATGATCGATATATTTAGCGATTTCCGCGGGAGCGATCCCTCCAACTGCTGAGGGGGGAGTGCTGTTTCCAGGTTTTCCCGGTTTTTCGGCGGAGGACTGTCCCTGCAGTTTCTCAAGGACCTCCATGGTTATCTTTTCAACCAGTTCTTTTTCATCCTCTTTCTCATACATAGTTAATCTCCTGCCGGCCGATTTCTTTCAGCCGCCATTATCTTATTAATTCTACGCCAATGCCGGCCGCCTTCAAACCGGGTATCGAGCCAGACTTTAACCATTTCACAGAGTTCATCGGGAGAGTGCAGGGGCCCGCCAAGGGTCAGGACATTCGCGTTATTGTGCTGCCGCGAGTTCCTGATGGTACGGAGATCATAACATAAAGCCGCCCGGATTCCCCGGACCTTGTTGCAGACCATGGATGAACCAATCCCCGCGCCATCAATCATGATACCCCGCTCGCAATCTCCACCCGCGACTTTTTTCGCCACCTTCAGGGCAAAATCAGGATAATCAACACTATCGGTACTATAGGTCCCGACATCGGTGACTTTATAACCAAGAATATCCAGATACCGTTTCAGGATCTCCTTCGCGGGATATCCCCCGTGGTCGGATCCAATAGTTACCCTCAATACCTTGTCTTTCCCATTCTCTTCCCGCATTCCATTAAGGTCATCCATTACCGGCTCCTGTTTATCTCGTCGACGATCCCGACAATAACCGTCCGCACGGGCGCGGAAGAATCCTTGAGGATCGACCGGGCGGAATTCCCCTCATCAATGATCAAAACCGTATCGCCGACTCCCGCCTGCACGGTATCCAGAGCAACTATTGTTTTACCAGGCTTCTCAGCGGGATTTTCGCCAGGACCAATCGGCCGTACCAGTAACAGTTTGAAACCCTCAAGCGGAGCGATTTTACAGGTTGATACAACATTTCCAATTACTTTTCCAAGAATCATACCATTATTCCCTGTTCACCTGATCGATAATACCCATGACCGTTGCGTCCGAAGGGTTGAACCAGTTTTTAAGGGCCATCGCCGCCTCCCGTCCCCCTTCGAATAACACAACATCTCCCCTGCCTGCCTGTACAGTATCGCAAGCCACAAGGGGGGGGCCGGCCTCTTCCATATTTTCATTCAGAGGCCTTACAAGAAGGAGTTTCACCCCCTCAAGAGAGTCAACTTTTTTCGTACAGACAACCGATCCAATTACCCTGCCAATCTTCATCATCCACCCCCTAAACGATCCTGAAGTAATCGATCAGGGCGCAGCGCCGTTCCCTGGTAAAGGTCATTGGACGGGTAAACCCCTCTCCTGTTGGGCTGGCAATGGTGAAGGAGGTAAACCCGGCGCCTCCAAAACCCATACCATTGAAATTTGACCCGTTTTTCACAAAGAGGGAACAATTCATTATTTTCGCCATCTTTGAAAGTTTCGCGATGTTGAGAGAATGCATGGAGGCGGTATGCCGGAATCCATGTTCACAATCGAAAGCAAAATCGATAGCTTCGTCCACATCAGCGACCCGTACAAGGGGTATTACCGGCATGAGCTGTTCAGTCCAGACCAGCGGATGAGATTTGTCCACTTCACAAAGAAGGATTTTCGTTTCCCCGGGGACCTCGAGATCGATAGCCCCGGCAATTACTACCGCATCCTTGCCGACATAATCCTTATTCGCGGCCCCATGGTAACCCTTTCTCCCGGGATCCGCGATCACCAGTTTCGTGACTTTACCGGTCTGCTCCCGGTTCAGTTCATAGGCGCCGTTCTTCTTCATTTCATCTTTCAAATCATCCGCTACTCCGCGAACGGCGATGATCTCTTTCTCACAGATACAGATTATGTTGTTATCAAAACCGGCCCCCAGCACAATGTCCCGGGCGGCTTTCGGAATATCCGCGGTTTCGTCAACAACACAGGGAGGATTCCCCGGTCCGGCCGCGATTACCTTTTTATCCGATTTCATCGCTTCCCGGACAACACCGGGACCCCCGGTCACCGTAAGCAGGGCGATGTAAGGATGATTCATGAGAGTTTTCGCGGCTTCGATAGAGGGTTCCGATATCGTTGTAATGACGTTTTCAGGTCCTCCAACCCGGGTGATTGCCTTGTTTAGCAGCCCGACCAGGAAAGTGGAAACAAACCGTGCCGCGGGGTGAGAAGCAAAAACGATTGAGTTTCCCGCGGCAACCATAGCGATGCCGTTGTTGATGATGGTTTCGGTGGGATTTGTACTCGGGCAGATAGCGCCGATAACTCCGTAGGGTGCCCGTTCAACGAGAGTCAGCCCATGATCATCAGTATAGCTTAAGGGCTGCAGATCTTCCACTCCCGGAGTCATCCTGATCGCGAGGAGATTTTTGCTGACCTTATCGTCGTATCTCCCCATTTTCGTTTCATCTACCGCCATCCGGGAGAGCTGCTGTGTGTATTCTTCACAGATCTTCCGCATTTCAGCAATCATCGCCCGTCGGACCTCCAGGGTAGTTTCCCTGAAAGCGGAAAAGGCGTCACGAGCGGCATAAATTGCCTTATTAATATCGGTAAACACCCCCGGCTCCAGCCCTGGAGGGGACCCGCCGGCGGTGTTCTTTACCTCTTTTACCACCTGTTCAACGACACTTCTTATCGTCTTTTCATCAATTTCCACGATACCCTCTCCATCTATCGCACACTCTCCACATCAAAGAAACAATCAAAGAGATAATTAAAGGACAAAAGGTTTAATATCCGGGTGTGGCCTGGGAATAATGACTTTCTCGAACAAGAGCCCTTTCCCTGAAATCACCTCTTCGGCTGCTTCCATTCCGGCTTCAACATCTCCAATAGAACCAAGGATCTTCATGATGGATTTCCCCCCCATCTCCCCCTCAATCCGGATCTCCATAAGCTTGAGGTCCGCGGCCTTTGCGGCTTTGTCCCCAGCTTCGATTCCCGCTGTCGCCGAGCGGGATTCGATGATTCCTATAGCATCCCACTCTTCATATTCAATCTTTCCATTCAGCGCGGGAATAACATCGGGATGGAGTTGGGGCAGGAAAAGCTCATCCACAACATTGTCACCACCGAGATCCTTCCCCGCTCGAAGGGCTGTTTCAACGGAAGCAACATCCCCGGTAAGGATAATAAGATACCTCCCCGGCTGAATGATCTTTACATCGAGAATCGATACCGGTGCTGCTTTCACCATCCCGTCGAGGACCGAAATTCCCCTGGCAATACTGGATAATTCAAGCGCTCCGAGAACCATTACATCCACAGGCGTTACCGGTCCTTCCCGTAAACTATTCGGTCTTCAGCTTCCACAAGATCGACAATGCCAATAATGACAGCATCCACCGGTTTGTCTTTGGTGCTGCCGGTCTGCCGGGCAGAGCTTCCCTGAGAAATCAGGACAACCTCCCCTTCTCCGGAACCCATCAAATCAAGGGCCACCAGAAAAGATCCAAGTGGAGCGCCATCTTCCCCGCAGGATTCAACGAGGAGAAATCTCCCCCCCTCGATACCATCATTTCTGCCGGTACTGACCACATTGCCGACAACAGTCGCGAGGGTCATTCACCCCCCCGGTCTTTCTGGTAAACCTGTTTTCCATGCAGAGTGATGATGTCAACAATAGCGGTGATCGTCGCGTCACTCGGCTTCCCTTTCGTCACATTGGTCATCCTTGAGGAGGAACCCGCGACAAAAAAAACAATCTCGTCGAACCCGGCCCCAACGGCATCCATCGCGACAACAAAATCCTGTTTGCCCTTCAAGGTTTTCGGATCGATCTTTTCAAGAAGAAGGAATTTTATCCCCTCGATCTGCTCATCCTTGTGGGAAGAGACAACAGTACCGACAACCCTTGCCAAGACCATTGATCCCTTAACCCTTTGATCCCTGTCTGCCCAAAGGCAAAACCGCGTCCACATTTTCATGGGGCCGGGGAATGATATGGATTGAAATTACCTCCCCTACCCGTTCCGCCGCCCTGCCGCCGGCATCCAAAGCAGCCCTGACAGCGGCAACATCCCCCCGGATAACCGCGGTCACATAACCTCCGCCGGTCTGAATATGGGGATGAAGCTCCACTTTCGCGGCTTTCACCATTGCGTCCGAGGCTTCAATCATCGCCGCGAAACCTCTGCACTCGATCAAACCAAGAGCGTTTTCTTTTATATTTGCCATTTTACCGTTCTCCACCTGCGTTATTCGTTCCGCCCTTCCGATTCCCTGCCGGAAATTTCGGAAAGACGGGATTCTACTATTTCCTTACTTACGAGGACTTCGGATTCTTCGCCCGCGATGTACACACGACCGAAGCTTCCAAAACCGGTTACGTTAATGATGTTAATCCGCGAAGCCTTCTCCGCTTCATTCGCCGCGTAATAGGCATACCCCGCGGGTTTCATCTCAAGTACATAGAGAGTATCTCCCCGGAGGACCATGTTTCCATATCTCACCTTGTTGATGAGCTGAGCATGATGATCACTGATGTTCTTAATAAGCTGACTTGTCAGGATCTCGGGTTTCATTCGATCATTTTCCGTGAGACCCATCTCCTTGAGGATCGCGTCCCCTGCCTGCCGGGCATCACCCTGGTTGTCGGAGTGGACCTCGAGAAGGCCAAAGAGCCGTTCCACAATCTGGATTCCCGGAGCGACATTTGTAGCCTTCAGAGCGATATCCGTGAGACGGTTGATCTCGATACCGGGAGAAATCTCCGCGATCATACATGCCTGCCCCGCGACGGGGAAGTAACCCCGGGATACGGTAGCGAGGTAAGAGGCCATCTGAAGCTGAAGAGAATCGAGATAGATATAGGTCCGTAAATCTATATTTTTCATGATCCCGAACCTCCAACAGGCATAACTTCATCAACATTTACGTGGGGACGGGGAATGATATGGACGGAAACAACCTCTCCAACCCGTTCTGCCGCTCTACTCCCCGCGTCAAGGGCAGCACGGACGGCGGCTACATCTCCACGAACGATGGCGGTGACATATCCGCCTCCGGTTTTTTCCCATCCCGTGAGATCCACTTTCGCGGCCTTTACCATGGCATCGGAAGCTTCCACCATCGCGGCGAAACCTCTGGTCTCTATCATACCTAAGGCGTTTCCATTTTTATCAGCCATTCTATCCTCCACCTTTTATCGAATATTGTGTCGCGCCAATTTCTGTGTTAAAATATTAACAATATATGTTATAATTATAACATCGCTATGGGGAATGTCAAGGAATGAACAGTCAGGCAAAACGATTAAACAAAATACTGGAACACCTGAGAAAAAACACAGCTTCGTCAGTGAAGAGACTGTCTGAAGAGCTCAATGTTTCCCATATGACAATCAGGAGGGACCTTGAACTCCTTGAAAAGCAGAATATCGTGGAAACCTTTCATGGAGGGGTGATGTTGAGATTCGCCGGTCTGGCGGGAAAGAACAATGACTACTCCCTCCTTCAGGCCGCGACCAGCATGGCGGAAGAAAAAATCGGTATCGGCGAAGCAGCAGCTAAACTCCTGAAATCTGAGGATATCATCGTCATTGATTCAGGCTCGACAACCGAATACCTCGCCAGGGCACTGCCCCGGGCACTCCCCCTGACTGTTATTTGTTACGCCCTGAACATCCTTATGGATGTGACGAAACGGGAGAACTGCGATATTATCTTTGCCGGTGGTCAGTACCACACCAACACCCTGATGTTTGAAAGCCCGGAAGGGATACAGTTGATCAAACGAACCAGGGCATCAAAAGCCTTTGTGTCCGCCAGCGGCATCAGTGACCGATTAGGGGTGACCTGCTCCAACCGGTATGAAGGGAGCACCAAACAGGCGGTTATGGAAACATCAATGCAGAAGGTCCTCCTGGCCGACTCAACAAAGTTCGACAGGGTCCGGAGCACCTGCTTTGCTGACCTCAAGGATTTTGATATCCTGATAACTGATGAAGGGATTCCCCCGGAGTACCGGGAGTACTGCGGGAAGGAGGGGATTGAACTGATTGTTGTGTGATGTAATGTTTCACTTCTCCACCTTGACCTTCAGCCATTTGCCGGACCGAAGTCCGTAATGGAGTATTCCGGAATGGACTACCTGGTACAATCCAAATCCAAGCCATATCAAAGCAATATTACCGGGAAAAAGCAGGTTCATTAACAATGAAAAACCCAGAATAAAGGTGAAATTGGTTGTGAACTCGGAAAAGAGAACAAACTTGCCCCAGCCGTTGCCGATAAATACCATTTCAAGCGTAAACCCTATAATCTCAATAAAGTAAAATGGGGCGAAAAAACGGAACGCCCGGCTGACCGAATCCAGAGCATCGGTAGAGTTGGTAAATATTCGAGCCAGAAAATCGGGGGAAAAGAAAGCCAGGAAGAAAACCAGAACCCCCACGGCGAGACCGGTAATATAACCAGATTTTACGATCGACTTAGCTTCATCTTCTTTCCCTGCCCCAAGAGCGTTACCTACAAGTATCGAGGCACCATGAGCGAATCCCCCAACCAGAGTTTTATTTATTCTGAACGCGGAGAAGGCTACATGCGTGGCTGCCAGATATATGGGGCTGACACGCTCCACCATAGATTCATATAGCAGAACAATGAAAAAAGCCATCATATTCTGTATCGCGGGGGGAGTGGATATCCGTAATATATTCCTTATAATCTCCCATTTTATTTCCTGAAATCGTAAGTACTTATATTTATTTAAGTATTCCATTTTCAAGGCAACCAGCAGCATATAGAAGAAACCCGCGTATTGCGACAGAACTGTTCCAAGAGCAGCTCCCCGGATTCCCATCTCCGGCGCTCCAAGTTTCCCGAAGATAAAAATGTAATTTAGCACTACATTCAAAAGGTTGGAGATAATAGCGGCAATCATTACATACCGGGTTTTCTTTATGGAGCTGAAAAACCGCTGCAGGATCATTTGCAGTCCAAAAGGGATTAATGATAGACGAATCAATCCTATATAATCCAGCGCCAGAGCAATAATTCTTTCATCTTCAATCAGTATACCCAGAAGAGGTCCCGCTAAAAATGTTATCAGTACGGCAATAACACCGGCACACAACGATATAACCAAACCGTTGTCCATTATAATACCGGTCTGTTCAAAGGCAGCCATACCTGTTCCCTCTTTCCCCGCGCGTCTGGTGACAATGGCCTGTACACCATTTCCCAGGGGCCAAAGCAGAGTACTTATCATCCAGATAAACAAACCGGCAATAGCCAGTGCGCCAAGTTCAATACTGCCCTCTTTATAATGCCCCATCATGATCGAATCGGTTACATGGTGAAAATAATGTGAAAGACGCCCCGCCAATAGAGGAATTCCAAGAAGAAGGATTTGCTTTAAGTGACTTTTGCGTGTGATTTGCTTTAGTAATTTCATATTGCTCCGTCTACAAAGGTAACGCGTGTTCCGGTGAAAACTGACAACTATTCTGATTTTATCCTGACTGTTTAGTAGGTAAAAAAACATCATGCATAGGCATCCGGAATGAGTCAAGCTATCGCATACATCTTCCGGAATATGTGTCCGGAAGCTTTTAACCTCCAGCCCCCGCACCACCCTGCATGCAGGTCCGCATAGGGCGGTTCATTTTATGAAGCAAACGAAACTCTGATTTGGTTAATAAAATCCCTGATGTAGCCAACACTTTTTTCGTGCCGGAATGGTAGAGACATGGGGACGTATGTGTACGCTCATATGGGTGGTTCTCACGGATATGTCATATTCTATAAGTCGGAATATCCTGATCTGCCAGGGGAGACAATAAAGACACCTTCCAAACTTAGACTGTCTACATCATCGAGCTCAACATATTACATTCCTTTCAAGGAAGAGTATTCGCGTTTTAATGAGTCGATCCATTACAGCATAAAAAATCGCGAATGGACGTGAATTAACAGATGATGTTTGTTTATCGATGCCTACAAAGGCCGGAA
>JAGLYY010000169.1 GCA_023131935.1 Spirochaetales bacterium
GGGAAGGCCTCATAGGCTACCCTTAAGCCAATCTTTTCGCCGATTTTTGTCATCTTTTGGCCTTTAGATCCAGCCAATGCAACAAAGATTAAATTCTTATCAACACTGGCAATGGCCTCTACAATAGCTTCGGATATCTTTTCATCTTCTACAGCCATCAAATAAAGAGCTCCATGGGGTTTGACATGCTCAACCCTCAACTCCTGAGCCTTGGCAAAGGCCTGGAGAGCACCTATTTGATAAATCACATAACCCTTTATCTCAGTCAATGTAGCATCTATATTTCGCCTGCCAAATCCCATCAGATCAGGGAAACCTGGATGGGCACCCACCGAAACCCCATGATTTTTTGCTAAGGAGATTGTCTTTTCCATTACGAGAGGATCACCAGCATGGTACCCACAAGCAATATTGGCTGATGTTATATATTGAATAACCTCTTCATCAAGGCCCAATTTATAGGCACCAAAACTCTCTCCCATATCACAATTAATATCTATTTTCATTGCTCTCTTTTCCTTTCTTATTTTATTTAAAGAATCTTTTTATAAAAAGACAGGAATGTCAAGAGATTTATGGCTAATTGCAGGGATAGATATGCGATCTATGGTATGGATGCTATTATTTCTGCTCACTGGATGAGTAGGACTTAATAACTTTTATTGAATGAGGAAAATTAACAAACTAACAAGAATAAATAACCATTGTGGTTTTTAATAGTTATTGAAAAGATGACATAAAAAGCCTACCTTTTTACGTAACAGGCTACTGGTCTCATTCCATTATTTATAATGAAATCAAATAAGTACTGTTATTTCAAAAGCTTACTGCGGGAATATTTGCGGTAATTTTCCAGGAAAAACCACAAAAAACAAGAATTCTGTCACCGGTTCCCCCGCAAAATTTCCTGCAGTGGATAGATGTCTGACCAGTCGTCATATCAAGATAGCCAACCTATCTCTTTTTCTTTCTTAGCATGAAGTTGCCAGATTCGCATTCCAGTGTGGCTCACGCGAATCACTTTACCCACACGTTTAGCCCGCGTATTAAATGCAGAATGCCGCAGAAAACGGCGGACAAAACTGGCTACCTCGTATTGGCCTATAGCCAGGTATACCAGGCAATATCTATCATGACAAAGATCTCGATAGTAGAAACCAAGATCACGAGTGAAGAAGGTTACTGGCGGTAGCCCATGCAGGAGCGGGATGATCTCCTCATCCTTCATTCCCTGGCGACCGATTTCATGACCGACTTGATGAATCCGGATCCGCCAGCTCCTCAGTATCTGGCGCTGGCTGTCCGGGATGTTCTCATCCAGAATGTTCATAAGCCAGCCGACTCCGTCACCAACTCGGGCACATGAGTGACCAATGCTTCACGGGCCAGGCGAACAGCCTCTGCAACTGCTTCGTTTGACAATGCTCCACGCCATTCTTCGATAATTGCCTCCCAGGCCATGCCGTTGGCTACCTGTTCGAGAACGTCCGCCACTAGGTGTCTATATAAGCTGAGATCTTAAAATTTATCCGCCAGA
>JAGLYY010000017.1 GCA_023131935.1 Spirochaetales bacterium
CCATAGAGTATTTTAATCTTCATCCCCTGTCTAAATCCTCCAAAAATACTATTGTTGGAGTGTTAAAAACAGAAAGCGGTGAAAGAATCCCAATACACAGTGGAAAGTTTGGCGGACCTTTTGGTGGTACACACCGAGGAGGAATTCCGAGAGGGCCTGGAAGTGGTTATAACAGATACGTATTAACTCATGTTGAAGGTCATGCTGCAGCCATAATGCATCAAAAGGGGATACAGAGAGCAACTTTGCTACTACCAAAACCTTCTTGCGGAGCATGTGATTCCCCTGTTGGAACTCCAAACATAACTCGTATTTTGCCAAGAGGATCTAGGTTGACAGTTGTCGATCCTGAAAGTGCGACAACATATTCGAGTTCTCAGTGATAAAAAACGCAATAGAGTAGCACGACTTCGTGCTTCAGATCATGACGCTAGATAACTGCATGGAATAGCATCAAGCTAAATTGTGATAATATAATTCCAACCCAAATTTAACAAACCAAAAAAGGATTTTTCTTGTTCGTGCTTTGTTTTCAATATAAACACTTAAAATAACTTATAAGCCATTTTTTACACCTAATTAGATTATTTAGTATACCAGATTGAATAAAAAAGAATCTTTTTTGTTTTAAGCTATTAAAACGTAATCGTTATGTAGTGAGAAGAACATTTTGCATTTGAATCGCGCCTAAAAAAGTCCTGTTTTTGACAGGAGACTATACGATCATCGATAATAATTCAGATCCTTCTTCTATGCTCTCTTTCATCACTTTTCCGTTTAGTTCAACGAGTTTCACATATTCAAGCTTTTTCAGCAGTTTATTAACCGAGAGGGGAATCGCGTTCTCCTTTAAAAGGATTGCCAATGTGCTCCTAAGCATCAATGCAAGCACGCAGAGAAAAATCTCGCTTTCAATCCTGTGTTTCTTCCAATGGCGGAGGGGCTCTATTTCAATATCGGACTTTAGTGTCCTGTAAACGCTTTCTATATCGTAGTGCTTTGTATATGCATCCATCATATCCACATTAGAGTTATCTGGTACATTTGTTGCTAAAACAACGTATTCATACATTTCTTCCTCACGATTAAACTTTTCCCATAGGATTTCGTATTCGAGCTTAGCTCCCCTTTCGGTCATCTTTACGTTATACTCCACAAACCGCTCATGCCCCCGACAATAGCAAAAACTGCCTTCATTGTTGAGTTGTATCTCTTCTTCTTTGCTTCACATTCCTGTTTCAGCTTCTGTAACTTCTTTTCTGCCTTCTCTACTTTCTTCCTCATAGCCGAGTGGCCTTCTTCTGTCGTAGCGTAGCTTTTGTATGCGATGAAGCAAAAGCCAGCATAAATCTCGTCAAATTCTGGCTCTAACCGCTCCTTGATCTCACTCCACGATACTGCGCGACTTATCTCCCTCTTGGATCCAGTATATAGCGTTACTTCTTCAAAATCACCATTGACTATTCTTATAACAGCCTTAGACACTTTGGAATTGTGTTGAAGTCTCGTAACGATGCGAATTTTAAGCGTTCTCAAATCTAACAGGCTTTCCGCAGTAATAAAGCCATTATCCACGATTGTTGTAAAAGTCCGTTTCACCGATTTCAGATCCGAGAGTATCTCGCGAAAAACCTTGTATGCCTTAACATTCCCTTTGGCAATCCAGAGGTGCACGGGAATGTTCTCCTCCTCGGTAACGGCGAGAAAAATAGTTAGCTGCTTCTTTTTCACACCCATAGGATGGTATCCATAAGTTAGGAGTTCGCATTTTTTCCCCTCGGATGTTATGACACTCCCATCAATCAGCATCCTTTCAACGTTCACAGGGTGCTTCAGAGAGAGCTTCTTCCTCATATCCGATAGAATTTCGTTCATATCCGAGGATTTTATCGCGTCCATAGCCCTGCACATTGCTTGAGGATAGAAAAGCTCTTGTGGCAAATCCAAGATCATAGGAAAAGCAGTGTGGGGATAATCCTCTGCCATCTTTCGCTTGCTCAGCGGTTTAAATGCTTTGTAAGCGCTTATAGCCTCGATTATTTTAGGGACGACATCGTTCTCCTTACACCTCTTCTCGATGGCCTCTCGAAGTCCAATCATCACTGCGATCTTATGTAAAAGGACGATAGGGCCATATTCCAGAACTTTCGTTACGCTAACATCTTCCAATCAAATTTTATTTTCTGCGTCTTTGATGAATTCGTACAAATCTTTTGTCGTTCCGATGTACCTCACAACTTCCTGAACAACCTTTCCCTTCTTCGCTCCCCTTTTTATCCGCCTCGTCCTGACCAAGGCAAAGTATAGCCGCTTTCCTTTCTTCCAAGTCCTCAAATAGGTCATGCTTATACATTGTTTTTATAGTATAAATATTTCACTACAAAAATAAGTGATTTAAATGACTAGAAAATAAAAATGATATAATTTCGTGGACCGTGGTGTATAAAAGCTGTAATGAAACGCGAAAGAGACAATAACTTGCCTTTGCACCTGCTAATAATTGAACTGGAGCATTTAAACGCTTTTAAAATATGGCAGTTGTTAAATTTGGGTTAGAAGAAACGTTGCGAGACGATTTTGAGAAATATCTAAAAAATCCCTCAAACGAACGATTACAAAAACTTACAAGTGCAATCCAGCGATTCCATAAAAAATGTGGTCACATTTACACAAAATCATCCATAGAAACAAAGGAAAAAAGAACAAAATATCCTAAGTGCCCTCAATGTAATTCAGATGTCGTTAGATGTGGCTTCTGGAAATGGAAAGAGAATAAGGTCCAAAGGTATCAGTGCAAGAAATGTGGACATTATTTCAGGATTAAAAAAAACGACAGATTCGAGATTATCGAAGGGTTCGTGGTTGGGAAAAGATGCAATATATTGGCTTGCCAAAGACCCCTTCACGGCGGTTGGAGTGGCTTGGCTATTAACAACAGGACATAGTTTTCTTGAAGCAATATCCCTTGAGAGCAAAGTCACTCAAAACCTCAGGTCAAATCCTAAAATATGGATTCACGATGGAAGAATAGACTATCATTCCGGTTTGGTTAGCAAATACTCCGAAGAAATCGTTCGGCGGGTCTATTTAAATTCATCCCTTTCAAGGTATTTGCCAAGAAATTCCTAGCTCTTACAAAAGGTGATGGTAAGATCTACGATTTTATAGGCACAAATCGGTACGGTAATTCATGGGCTGAAAGTATGGCTCAATTGGCCCAAAGAAGAAACAAATGGAACGATAAATGCATTACCAGTATAGACTCAGGTAGGTTATTTTACAATATCCAAATGATAACCTATAATTTGTTTAGGGAGAGAAAATTCAAAATTGACGATGAAAAGGTTTGGATGACCCCGTTTCAACTTGCAGGTGCAAAATATACTGACGCTCAAGAAGCTTGGGATATTCTAAAGAAATTTTTTTATAGCGAAATGTACTCAAATTTCAAACCCACCTTTTGTTTGACCGAAACTTTTATAAAGGCTGAGTTCGAAATATTATCCACTGGCAAATTTTTTTACCAAACCCTCAACAAAATTGTAACAAATAGCTAAGCTGGAGGAAGGAATCATGACTAAAAAGAATTTAGAGATTAAAGAACTGAACACACAGCTTGGACAGGTGGTGATTCCGGATGCAGCTATCAAGCGTCTGGAAGAGAAAGAGATAAAGACCCTGAAAGATATACGGCTGAAGGGAGGGATTCCGCGCTTTGAAGACTTGCCCCCTGAAGAAGAGAAGGCAGTGAAAAAAGTTGAAGCACATGCTTATATCCGCCTCATATCTGACGACCTGAAGGTAAACGATACTCTGATAGATGCTGGTTTCCGGAACACCGCAGATATCTCCAGGTTGACGAGAAATGATTTTGTTGTAAAGGCGAAAGAGGCAGGTATTAAAGCAGATATAGCTTCTGCAATCCATGCAAAATCTACTGCTGCGAGCGCTGTTTTCAATAATGTAATAACCAGCGCAAGGGTTGAAATGGCAAATAACTTTGATATTAAACCAGCAGTTGATATAGAAGGAACATTCCCTATACAATGCGAATGTAGGGAGTGCGAATCTGCGGTAAGCCCTCTTGCCTACCTGACAGACCTCCTTGACTATACCATTACACATGTAAAAAAGAACACTGGTTATTCCATTGACTTGAATACCCTCGAAGAGGAGTTGCACCAGCCTTTTAAAAGATATATAGCCGCGTGTGAGGAAGTGGATAGAAAGGTAAGACAGGTAAGGGTCTGTATTGAGGTGCTCAGAAGCCATCTGAAGGATGATTCACCATATCCATCCTATCTCTTCGAAGCGTACAAAACCCTTCTCAACAGGATAGGAACAACCTATGATGAAATACGCTTAGCAAGAACTGCCGATCCCAACAAGCGCGAGGCTCTGGCGAACCGTTTAGGCATTGACCTTAGCGAGGAGCGTCCCGACGAGCTTGATGCGCTCTTCTTGACGTCTGAAAATATCACACTAGAACAAACCCTGGAAAAGCTTTTCGGGTTGGTGGATACAACTCGTGACCCGCTTTCTGATGGCGCTAAAATCCCCGATTTCCTGAGCTGGCGTTTGAAGCATCTGCGCACGCTCTGGAAAGAACAGGATTGGCCTGGTGACCCATACACACAACGTATCATGCCAATTATTGATCCCGATGTGATAAACCCCGATGATTTTCGCCTTACTGAACAGAACGAGTCCGTTTTTGAACTTTGGAAAGAACGCCGTGAGTGGGTAGATAAAACTATGGAGCAACTCGACAGAGACCGCAAAATTAACGGGCTGGATCATATCCTGGGGTATACCCTAAAACTGGCCCTGGGTGGCGACCCGCTGCCTGATCTTGATGCACTTCTTAAGAACCTTAGGAAAGGCGAGAATCTCGAAGACACAGAAGATCAGATCAGAAGTATGAATCTCACGGTAGAACGCTTCACCAGGCTCATGGTGATTCGTGCCAAACATATCCGGGCTGAAAACAATTATGAAAGCGAAGCGGTTAATAATGAAGAATGGCGTGAAGTCTATTCGATTCTAATACAAGCAGGGAAAAAGATCGTGTACGCTTACTGTATAGCGGAAGAGCAGGAAAAGCATGTAAATCTCGGTCCAAAACAGTTCTGGATCTCGCTACGGCAGCCTAAAGAGGGGGACTGCCCCCCTGCTCATTTGGCTCAGCAACCAGTGATAGATCCCGAATTGTTAAATGTAGAAGAGCTTCCAGAGCCCCTGGCTGGCGGCTACGCAGTGGTAATCTGGGAGGCACGTCGAGCAAGATTAGACCAGATATACGAAAAACTAAAGGCAGAGCAGGAAGAAAGAGGCTTTGTTGCGATGCTAAAGTTGGCTGTCGGTGACCCGGAGCCCGGAGATGATTTGCTACACGATTTGGACAATCTTGAAGAGAACCTGCATAGCACAGATCCGGAGGTTGTGGCAACCGCAAGATGGAACATCAAAAACGGCCTCCATATGACGGTGATAGCTTTCAGGCGTCTGATGTCTATCAAAGCCAAAGCCGATAACCCTGATTCTGAGCCAACAGATGAAGAATTGGCTGAAGTGTACGCAATCCTGACTTCGGCTTTTAAGTTAAAGAGGGAGTATCCCAACTGGATAAGTCAAGAAGAGAAACTCCCACTTATCGATCCTGATGTTCTCGAACTAACTGATCTCACAGAGCCGACAATTGGCAAACGCGCTATTGCACTATGGCACGCGCGACAGGCGAAAGTTGACAGGACTTACGAAAATCTGAAGGACACAGGCGAGACAGAGGGGCTTGATGCCATGCTCCGAGAGGCCCTTGGTGAGCCTGACCCGGAGAACCCGTTGCCTCATAATTTGGCTGTGCTTAACGAAAACCTGAAAAGCGGCGACAGTGAAAGGGTTAATGAGGCAACAATAAAGATCACCAATGACCTCTTCATGACGGTCAATGATTTCACCCGCTTGATGGAAATTAAGGACAAGTACGCAGACCCCAATACGCTCGAAAAGCCAGCAGAGAAAGAGTGGGCCGAGGTCACCACGATCCTCACGCAGGCACAGAAGGCGAAAAGAGAATACCCCAACTGGAAAGAAGAAGAACAAGACAATGATATTGTTTTTTGGAGTGCTTTGAAAGCCAAGCTGCCGCGCTGGCTTGCAAGTCAGGAAGCCCGTCAACAATGGCTGCAAGCATTGCGAAATCGAAGCCAGGCGCCCATAATTGATCCTGATGTGATTGGAGAAGATGATCTGAAAAACTTGATTGATGATGATCCTGCCTATGAGATTCTGGAGGCAAGGAGAAACTGGGTAAGAGACCAACTGGACGCACTCGAAATGGCA
>JAGLYY010000170.1 GCA_023131935.1 Spirochaetales bacterium
GCGGATGATATTATCATCCGGCTTCCTGGCAGCGGCTGGATCTTTCTGGGTTCTACAGGAGAAACAGGCAGAGTCAGGTTCAGGAACCAATCATCAACAGGTGGAAATACACACTTCAAATTTCGTGCTGAGGAAACAGGAATATACACTTTAAATTTCCAACAGCAGGATATGATTCATGGTACTTCCCGGGAGGCGCGGGTTGTCCTGGAGGTAGTTCCTGAAGCTGAGTATGAGGAGAAAGTCTTTTCAAAGGATCAGTTGGAACAGGATAAAATAACGGGGGATTATACCCTGGCGAATGCTCTTTTCGAGAGGGGTGAGTTGGAAGATGCCTGGGTGGAATATAATCGGCAATATCGGGAAGGGAATGCCGATATTGACCGGCGGATTGCCATTCTTGGAATGAAAATCGGAAAGGAAAAGGAAGTTCTTCCCTTTTTTATGAAAATTCTGCCCAAGGATCCCGGGGATGAAGAGGCCTTTTCATCAGCTCTCACCGCGTCTTTACATTTAAAGGATCTTGACTACCTGGAAGAGCTCTCCGAATACCTGTCGGCTCTGGAAAAACCGGTAGAAGAGATACTTTTGGCAGGTGATCTCCTGCGATCCGGTAATAAGAATATCTCTGCTATTCAGTTCTATAAGTCTTACGCGCGCCTCTTTCCGTTCTCCTTTGAATTGGATAGGGTCTATTTTGAACTTGGGAAAATGTATCAGGAGGATGAGGTCCTGAAGGATGAAAGGATTGCTGTTGAATACTTCAAACTGCTCCGGGAGGACTT
The DNA here is from genome assembly GCA_023131935.1 of Spirochaetales bacterium. Classification (GTDB taxonomy): domain Bacteria; phylum Spirochaetota; class Spirochaetia; order JAGLYY01; family JAGLYY01; genus JAGLYY01. Next base: position 786 of record JAGLYY010000170.1, read on the forward strand.
CCCTGCCAGCCGATACTGGGATGAGGCGGTAAAGCGGATCCAATACCTTGAACGCCATTTCCTCCATATCCGTTGACATTCCCCCTGTTTCTGGTTATAACAGTCTGAAAACTCTTGTAAGGTAAAGTAACCAGGTATGCTGGATAGAATTGCGTATAAATTTACTGAAATTGTTAAAACTATCTCCGGTCAGGGCAAGATCACCGAAAAAAATATCCAGGATACGGTCAATGAAATAAAAATAGCCCTCCTGGAAGCAGACGTTAATGTCAGGGTTGTCCGCCGGTTTGTGAACAGGACTATACAGGAGGCTTCAGGCGAGAACGTCCTTCTTGCGGTTAACCCCGGGCAGCAGTTTATTAAGATTATCTACGACCGGATGGTCGGACTGCTGGGGGATGAAAAACAGGACCTGTTGCTGAAAGGACCGGATACCCAATCGGTTATCCTCTTTATGGGGCTTCAGGGATCCGGAAAAACAACGACTATCGCGAAGATTGCCGGCAGGTTGAAGAGAGAGGGGCGCGTGCCTCTTATGGTGGCTGCTGATTTACAGCGTCCCGCGGCAATAGAACAGCTCAAGGTCCTCGGCGAACAAGTCGGCGTTGAGGTCTTCACCGAAGAGGGGAATAAAGCCCCACAGGTTGTTAAAAATGCTCTTGTCTTTGCCCGAAAAAGACAGTTTAATACGATACTGGTAGATACAGCCGGCCGGTTGCAGATAAACCGGGAGCTGATGGATGAGCTTGCAAAGATAAGGGATATCGCGAAACCTGACGAAAAGATCCTCGTTGCTGACGCGATGACCGGACAGAATGCCGTCGATATTGCCAAAGAATTCGACGAAAAAATCGGAATTACCGGGGTTATTCTCAGTAAATTTGATTCCGATGCCCGTGGCGGAGCCGCGATCTCCTTGAAATCGGTAACAGGAAAGCCGATAAAGTTTATCGGAACCGGAGAAAAACTTACCGATCTGGAGGTTTTTTACCCCGATCGTATTGCGTCCCGGATCCTGGGGATGGGAGACGTGGTCAGCCTGGTTGAAAAAGCACAGGAGACCATCAACCAGAAAGATGCCGATACACTGATAAAAAAGATGCGTTCCGCTGCCTTTACCCTCGAGGATTACCTGGATCAGTTCCGGCGAGTTCGGAAAATGGGCAGTGTACAGTCTCTTATCGAGATGATCCCCGGGGCAAAGGGGACAATAAACGAGGACGATATAGACGAAGGGGAAATGAAAAAAGAAGAGGCTATTATCCTCTCCATGACCCCTACCGAAAGAAGGAACCACCGGATTATTGGTCCTTCCCGGCGAAAAAGAGTAGCGAAAGGAAGCGGGACCTCGGTATTTGAGGTTAATCGGCTTTTAAAGAAATTTGAAAATATGCGCCTTATGATGAAAAAGGTCGCTAAAAATAAAAAATACCAGGCAAAGATGTTCTCACAGCTAGGCCGGATATAGTGGTAAATCACGCGAGGAGATTCGAATGAGCGTAAAAATCAGATTGAAGCGGTTTGGAACGAAGAAGAGACCTTACTACCGCATTGTTGTTATGGATTCACGGGCGCCCAGAGATGGAAGGACCATTGAGGAGGTAGGCCTTTATCATCCTATTGAAGTTGAGGATAAACAGCTCACCGTCAAAGAGGACAGGATCCGGGAATGGCTTTCCAAAGGAGCAACCCCATCATTTACGGTTAAAAAGCTTCTCAACAAGAAAAACATTTTTGTTAAGTAGTGAAGATTTATGGAGATTACTATGGCCGAAGAAAAAGATCTTGTTGAGTATATAGCCAAATCCCTGGTGGATGATCCCAGCGGAGTACAGGTGAATATGATAGAGGGTGAAAAATCCACTATCCTTGAACTTAAGGTTGCTCAGGACGATATCGGTAAGGTCATCGGTAAGCATGGCCGGATCGCGAAAGCCGTTCGGACTATCCTGAGCGCTGCGGCAACGAAGACCGGAAAAAGGATAGTTCTGGAAATTCTTGACTGATGGATCGGATGGCTATCGGAGCTGTACGCACCTCTCATGGTGTGCGAGGCTTCTTAAAAGTACGCAGTTATTCCGGAGAGTACGATCATTTCCTGAAACTGAAAGAGGTGGAACTAAGGTTTAAAGGGAAAACCCGGTTTCTGGGGATTGAGGAGGTAAAAAGGCACTCCTCCGGTATCCTTATGAAGTTCACCGGGATCGATAATCCGGAAGAGGCAAAAAAGTATGCCAATTGGGAACTCTGGGTTCCAAGCGAACTGGCGGCGCCCCTCAGAGAGGGGGAAATTTACAGCGCTGATCTTATAGGCTGCCGGTTAGAAAAGAATGGCAGGACCCTGGCTACGGTTTCAGGGGTCATTCAGGGGGGGGCATCCGACCTTCTGGAAGTTATCGACACCGAAGGGAAACAGTTTCTGGTCCCCTTCATTGAACAGTTTATTGGAGATATTGATCTTAAGGCTAAAGTTATCGAACTGAAAGCGGAGTGGCTGCTCCAATGAAACTGAAGGTCTTGAGTCTTTTTCCCGAGATCCTTTACGCCTATTTCCGCAGCTCAATTATGGCCAAGGCTGTGGAGAAGGGGATCATAGAAGTCCAGCTTGTAAACATAAGGGACTTCACTACCGATAAGCACAGGACCTGCGATGACGCTCCCTATGGCGGCGGAGCAGGGATGGTACTGAAACCGGAACCCCTCGCGAAAGCCCTCGATTCGGTGGGTGCCGCGGGGATAAGGACGATATTTCCAAGTCCTTCGGGTAAACCTTTTACGCAAAGGTATGCTGACGATCTTTCGAAAGAAGAGGAGTTGGTGTTTATCTGTGGAAGGTACGAGGGAATTGACCAGAGAATCATCGACATGTATGTTGATGATGAGATAACGATTGGAGATTATGTTCTCTCATCAGGGGAGATTTCTTCCCTTGTGATCATCGATGCACTGTACAGGCTGCTCGATGGGGTAATCAGCAGGGAATCCCTGGATGAGGAAAGTTTTGGTAATGGTCTTCTGGAGTACCCCCATTATACAAGGCCCGAGATTTTTCGGGGTATGAGGGTGCCTGATATCTTGCTTTCGGGGCATCACGCGAAAATAACCGGGTGGAGGCTCAGAAAGCGGGTGGAAAAGACTATGGCTAACAGACAGGATTTATTAATTCACGATGAGTTAGCGGATGATATCCGAAAGATAATAAACGAGCTTTAAAAGCTTGGAAACTTGAAAGAGTCTATAAGGGGAAGGAAATGGACGTAATTAAAGCACTTGAAGCAGAGCAGGTAAAGGAAAACGTCGAGAACTTCAACATTGGAGATACGGTTAAGGTCTTTTTTAAGATCATTGAAGGGAAGACTGAGCGAATTCAGGTCTTCGAAGGTCTCGTAATCGCAAAGAATAATAGTGGAGTTCGAATAACCTTTACTGTTAGAAAGATGTCCTACGGTGTGGGAGTCGAAAGGGTATTCCCTCTTCACTCACCTCGGATCGATAAAGTAGAGGTTACCCGTTTCGGTAAAGTCAGACGGTCCAAACTTTACTATATCCGTGACCGTGTTGGTAAGTCCGCGAAGGTTAAGGAACTTTTCCAAAAGAAACCTGCTAAAGATATTTCCTGATATAGTCTTGATAAACTCTTGATGCATGAGTGCAGGAATGATTCCGGTAGGTCAGATATACTCTAAACTTCTCCCCGAATTTAAAAATAGTGTAAAACCCGGGGAGGTTGTTAGTATCCGTGTAATTGGCCGGAACGGTGATCAGTGGAAGGTCCTCATGAAGGGCCTTTCTCTGTCAGTTACCAGTAAAATTCCATTGAAAAAGGGTATGATCTTCCCCGCGCGTGTTTCATTAGGATCGGGTAAACTCCTCCTCCGCCCCCTGCGGGACCCTGTCCAGGGTTTCCTGCAGAGAGAGGAAGGTAAAACACTTCTTACACTCATTGAACGGGTTTTATTGCGGTCCGGAATGCCTCTTCTTCCCGAAACAATAAGCAGCCTTTCAAGGCTCTTTGTAAAAGATAAAAATCTTACTCTGATAAAAGCACGTCTTGCCGCTATACTTGCGGATAAAAATATTTTCCCTGGCAGAGAGGAATTTACCGATCTCCTTTTTCAGATTGATGGTAATACACGGTATCCAGGTCATGGGACGAAAGATAGGGGGAAGCCCCGAAGCGGGAAAAAAGAGGGAGAGCGGGATAAAGAGGAATATAACGAAATTTCCCAAGCCTTTGCAAAAGAGTTCAAATCAGGATTGAACAATCGTCGGGAAGGTGGATCTCTTCCCCTGATTAACCATCTGAGAGGTAAACATGGCCATTGGGTGATTGTCCCCTATGGCTTTTCAACCGATTTGGGGGAGATAAAGGGTAGTCTCCGGCTTCTCTACCAGGGGGATAAGGTGCGTAGAATGGCAATGACCGCAAAAACTGATTCAGCAGAATGGGGTTTTGAGATTGATGATACCTTAAGGGGCGGTAATCTGAAAATCACCTGTAATAACAGAGAAATAAAAGACTTCGGAACAGCAGATCTCCTATGGCTCACCCAAAAAGCTGGTAACCTCGGAATTAAAATTGACGATACTATTAGTGAGGGCAAGGAATTTGACGGATTTACCTCAACCGGTCCAGGCATAGAAACCATAGGAATTAACGGAATTGCCGGGACCGGGATTGATACCCTGATTTAGGGGGAGGGTGATGAGTAAAGCTGTTGCGATACGGTACCAGGAGGGACTTCCCGCCCCTTTTATCATTGCAAAGGGCAAAGAGGAACTTGCGGAGTCTATTGTAAGAATCGCCGAAGAACATGGTATTATGGTTCTTCCGGAACACGAGCTTGCGGAAGCTCTGTTCCCTCTGGAAATCGGATCCTGGATCCCGGAAGAGTTATTTGAACTGGTAGCGCAGATTCTTGCCTTCGTTTATACTGTACAGGAGAGACATGAAAGCAATACGCGTTGACGAATTAAGAGAAGGGATGGCGTTTAGTAAACCGGTCTATGTAGACGGTGAAACTATCCTCGTGCCTGCAAATGTACATATACGCGAGAAGGACCTCGAAAGGTTATCGAAGTGGGGAGTAGAGGTCGTTGAAACCGAAGGGAAACCTCTGCCTGATGGTCTTTCCAGGAAGGAACCTGAGGTTTACCGGGAAATTATTGAATCCAAGAAAGACCGGGAACTCTTTACCCTCTATCTTCGATCAGTGGATGGCCTGGGAAAGATATTTCAGGATGTACATGATGGAATCAAGGTTGAACTCGATCAAATCGACACGATTGTAAATGCCCTGTTTCCAGCTATCCGTGAGAATGGCGATATTCTTGTTTCCTATACAATGCGAAGCGCGGCGATAGCCAACAGTCTTGCACTGAGTTCTGTTAACATCATGATTGTATCGATGATGATAGCTCTGAATATGAAACTTCCGAGTCACAGGTTAATCCAGCTTGCAATAGCAGCGCTGCTTCATGACATAGGCATGATGAGGATACCTGAAGAAATCCTTTCTAAGAAAGAACAACTGAGTCCGAAAGAACTGCAGACAATGGCCACCCATACCATTCAATCTTATGAAATAATCACCCGGGAGTTAAAGTATCCTGAAGCTGTCGCCCTGGCTGCTTTGCATCATCACGAAAGATGGGATGGACGTGGATATCCAAAAAAGCTTTCAGGAAAAGGGATTCCTTTGGCTTCAAGGATTATATCGGTCGTAGATGCCTTCGAAGCGATGGTCAAGGACAGACCCTATCGAAACAGCATGATTGGCTATACCGCAATGCGGCAGATACTTAACGACAATTCAAGACGTTTTGATTCAGAAATATTAAAAATATTTATCAAAAGTATGGGTATTTATCCCCTTGGAAGCATGGTAATACTCAATTCCGGGGACATTGGAAGGGTTATCCGGATCCATCAGGACGCTCCTTTAAGACCAGTCCTGCGGATTATTGTAGATAAAATAGGTAGGAAGTTTAAAGCCGCTAGAGGGCCTGAAATAGATCTTCTTGAAGAAAAAAGTCTTTTCATTGCCCGGGCTTTAAATCCAAAGGAAATTACCGGCAAAAGTGAATAGAATTGGCCGGATAGGAGAGGATCTTGCGGTTGATTACCTTGGAGGTATCCAGCAGGTTCGTGCAAGGTTTGATGTGATTTTTATAGATGGCCGGGGTAAGATCAGGCATTTTATTAACGCATTTACGGAGAGCGGTGTATCATGATCAGAATTGCTAAGAAAACTGATCCTAAAAAGCTTGCTGAGCTTAAGAAAAAAATTAATGATGAATCCTATATTAATCTGGCAATAAACCGTATTGCCCAAACCCTCACTAAAGAGATCATCCATATGAAAGAGGAATAGAAATGACTGGAAAAGAGAAACGCAGCTCCTCTGTACGACGAGATGGGAGAAGGCATATTACAAGATTTAATAAAAATAAGCAGCATGATTTTCCCATATGCCCTATTTGCGGAAAATCTGTTCGCGATATTCTGACAGCAATAGCCCTTGATAGTACAAAAGAGCCTGCGCATTTCGATTGTATTGTACGAAAAATCGCGGAACATGAGGAATTACAGCAGCGGGAAAAGATTGTATACCTGGGGAAAGGGTCCTTTGGAATAATACAATATAAAAAAGGGAAAAGCGGGTTTGTCGTACGAAAGAGGATCCAGTATGAAGAGAATGAGAAAGACCCTGATTGGCGAAAAAAAATCAGTGAGGAACTGAAAAACAGATAAGTATGTCCTTAAAATACGCAATACTTGGCCTATTATCAGAGGAAAGACGGTATGGATACGAAATAAAACAACTTTTCGATCATAGATTTGGTGAAGTCTGGAGTATTTCCTACGGACAACTCTATCCTACCTTAAAAAAATTGCTTGAATATGAATATATAGAAAAAAAAGTTGAGCAAGGAGAAAAAGCGGCTGAAAGAAACGTATATTCAATTACCAAAAAGGGGGCGCGGTTTTTCAGTGAGTGGCTTCACAATGATACCAGACCACCACGTATATCGGTTAAGGATGATTTTACCCTGTCGACTCTCTTCTTTGAGAAGCTAAATACCCATGAAATCGAAGAGAAATTAAGGAAACAACTGGAAATTCTTTCTCGTGAGCAAGTTGCTCTTTTGAAAAAGATTGAAGCGGCAAGTAAAAAAACCTTTTTTCAGCAAGTTGTTCTTAAAAAGATCCTTTTTCACATCAAAGCGGAAATTCTATGGGTAGAGGAGCTGTTAAATACAATAAAAAACGAAAAGGGAGCTCATAGCTTTAAAAACTAAAACTCCCTTGTTAGTATTTCAATATCTTCAAGGCTTATAAACTGTTATTCGTTTAATTTCCTCAACGCGATAAGCAATTCATTTGCTTTCTGCCGAACAGGGCGAATGTAATTGCCTTGTGCGATACGAATAATGGCGCTGAAAACACTTGTGTCAGAAAGACTCCCGGTTTTTTTCGCAAGTTTTTCGAAGGCTAGAAGAGCGGCAAAGGCAAAATTGTCATCCGGGCGAACCGTATCCTGGGCAATAACAGCCGCAGAAATTGCCTGGGATGTGCTGTTATTTTCATTGGTACCGATCTCCCCCAGCGCGTAAACAGCCTCGGATAGTACCATTGTTTCGTCTTCATCAGCGAGAACACGGATAAGCGATGAAACAGAGCGCTCGCCCCCTAAACGGCCAAGAAGTTCGCAGGATTTACGACGGACCTCAGGAAAATAGTTAATTAGACGACGGTTTTCCAATACAGCGGTACCAATCCCTTCGGTAGAAAGATAATCGAGTATATAATGAGCTTCCGGGTCGCCGGATGATATTTTACCCTCATCTATCATCTCCTGGATCCCCTGCAGCGCGAGAAGCTTAATGTCACGGTCAACAGTGATAGCCTGTTCCCGGAGAACACGAATTTCTGCGTTTTTAAGGAATAACTCTTCAACCGTAGCCTCACCTTTCGCCCCCTCCTGGGCAAAAAGTACCATGGGAAGAAGAAAAAGGAACAACAATAAAACATTTTTTTGCCTGCTCATACACCCACCCTCGTAATTTTAAGAGTAACACAAAGAGCTACGGAAGTCCAATCAACCATTGGCCATCTGTTTTTTCCAGGTAGTAAAGTACTGCCTTCTTATCCATAATATACATATACGCCTTCAAATGAGATTGGTCTATGAATGCTATCTCATCAAGACGCACATTTGCGCGACTGGGCACAACAACATAGGAAAAATAGTCGTGTAACGTTTTTAAATGGATATTATATTTCTTTAGAAGAGGCTCCTCAGACATTTCGTCCAGAACATCTTTCCGGCTATAATAGTCAAGATAATAAAGAGTACAGAGATACATCCACTTTTCAAAGTCCTGGGTTGTTATAATCCGATTCATTTCCTCTATAAGCTTCTCAATGTCAGTAAAAGTTTCTTCATACACCGCCTCAGTCACAGTATACTCTTTTTGAGAATCTGTCCCTGCCTCCGATGTATCTTCAGAGGGCAGTTCAATGCTCACATCCGCTTCAAGATGACCTGATTCTTCTTCAATTATGATCTCTCTGGAAGGCTCGGACACACAGGATGCGAAAATAAGCGTAATAGCCGCGCCGATCAGGGTTGCCATCAATAAAAGGCGCTGTTGAGTCAAAAATTCCATACCAACCATCACTATAAGTGTACATAAAATGGCCTCCTTGTCAAAAGTAAAATTTATCCCAATAAATCTTTTTTTCACGATCAATAAAAAAGATTATCCGAAACAGGGGAAAAATATCGGGTATAGACCGAAAATGATTACTTGACTTTTTTCCTCTCTTGTATTTAGAATATTTTCAATGATAAGGGCATTGATTCCGGGATCATTTGATCCCCCTTCGAATGGTCATTTGAACCTCATTGAAAGAGCTTCGACGCTCTTTGACGAGATTCATGTGGTTATTGCTGTAAACCGGGATAAGACCTGTTTCTTTGAAACCGAAGAACGATATCGATTGATGACCGAACTCCTCACGGAATACGATAATGTCAGTGTTCACCTTTGGGAAAAGCTGATCGTTGACTATGCCGAAAAAGTAGGTGCCCAGGTTATCATCCGTGGAGTCAGAGCTCTTGCGGATTTCAGTTATGAGTTCGAGCTTGCTATGACCAATAAGGGGCTGCTGCCGGGCATTGAGATTTTATTTATGCCTACCGATCCAAAGTACTTTGTACTCAGGTCTTCGGTTATCAAGGAAATAGCAGTTCTGGGAGGAGATGTCAGCAATATGGTGCCGAAGATTGTGGCTCTGGCTCTCAATCGTAAGCTTGAAGGTGCTTGACAAGACTTCATGGATAGGCTATTTTCATCTACCTATTGGAATTAGGACAATTAGTTAGACAAGAGGTGAACCGTGGCGGTACCAAAGTATAAGACATCCAAAGCACGAACTCGACGCAGGAAATCTATCAATATGAAGCTAACAGCTCCGAATCTTGTTGAATGCAGTAATTGCGGGAACATGATTCTTCCCCACCGGGTATGCCAAAAATGTGGACATTACAAAGGGAAACTGGTATTGGAAACCGAGGATATCTAAGATATGAATAATTCGCTACCGGTTTGGTGGTGAGATGTGTTAGAATCCTCTTAATAGGGCAGTTAGCCTTAAAATAATGCCAAAAGGAGTATCGAAGATGGACGAACTTTTCGATAAACTCAAGAAGCTTGTCGCAGAGAAGCTTGAAGTAGAAGAAGACAAAATCACCATGGAATCCTCATTCCGACAGGATCTTGGGGCTGACAGCCTTGATACCTATGAGCTCGTATACGCTATCGAAGAAGAGATGGGAATCAGCATCCCCGATGAGAAAGCGAATGAATTCGAGACCGTTGGTGATGCTTTTAGTTTCATCAAGTCTCAGGTTAAGTAAGCGATCATTAATCAGGTTAAGGTCAAATACGATTTGGGATTATTACCAAAACTGCAAGATCTTAAAACCCCTCCGGTATCCCTGGAGCGGCGAAAAGAACTTAAACTGTTTGAAAAACATGCGGGAATCAGGTTCAGGAAATTAGATCTCCTGAACCTGGCTTTTTCTCATCGCTCATTCGCGAATGAAAATTCAGCACAGATTGATAACAATGAAAAGCTTGAATTCCTTGGTGACAGTGTCCTTGGACTCGTAGCCGCGGATTATCTTTTTAGAATATTGCCTGACGGGCTTGAAGGTGATCTTGCCAGGATAAAGAGTTTTGTTGTCAGCGAAGACAGCCTTGCGGGAATTGCCAAGAATATCCGGGTAGATAATTTTATCCTTATCGGAAAAGGGGAAGAATATTCTGGCGGACGGTCAAAGAAAGCTATCCTCGCTGACTGTTTAGAAGGGATAATTGGCGCCTATTATGTGGATTCAGGATTCAAGGTTGTCCGTTCTTTCATCCTGCAGCTTCTGATACCGGAAATAAACAAGGTTCTCGAAGACAAGCATAAAAAAGACTATAAAACCCTGCTCCAGGAATATGTCCAGAAGCGGTTTAAAAGTTATCCCCGATACAATCTTATTAAAAAAACCGGACCGGACCATGACAGGACATTCTGGATGGAAGTACAAATTCAGAAAAAAGTATTTGGATCGGGGAAGGGCAAGAACAAAAAAGAGGCTGAACAAAATGCCGCCCAAATTGCATACGATCATCTCACCGGGAAGAAGGCTGTAGGTGGATAGACTGTAGACTATTAGGTAGGTGGGAAGTAGGTTTGTAATACCGCGGGAGGGAATCGTGCGTGATCATAGGAAGCTCAGAGCGTTTGAATTGGCTTACGAAGTGGTGCTTCTGATCTATCGCGCAACCAGAAAATTCCTCACGGAAGAAGTAT
>JAGLYY010000171.1 GCA_023131935.1 Spirochaetales bacterium
ACAGCCTACAGCCTAATAGCCTTCAGCCTGATTACGATATCTGTTTATAAAAGTTTGTTGCAATAGTGAGAAGGATTGGCCTGGAATTCTGAGAGGGATCATCTATCACTGTTTCAAGGAGCTCACGCAGTACAATTCCAATCGCCGGGCCTTTCGGGATACCGATCTTAATCAGGTCATGACCATTAACAGCAAGGTCTGCAATTTTAAGGGCATGTGCTTCCGCGAGTACTTTATCAATGTGCTTCCTGAAGGCTTTCAAATTGACAGGGTCAATTGGTTTCCCAAAGGTGCCATATTGGTCCGCCCGTCTGAGAAGAAAGAGGTCGTCAAGGTATTCTTTTCCCACCTTTGCGATGAACCTGCGAACTGCCGCATCAGTCCAGATATCCTCGTAGTGAAACATATGGTTTGCAATGAGATGAAGGACCTGTTCTTCAAAGTCCCTCGGGAATTTCAACCTTCTCATAATATTCCGTGTAAGCCTAACTGAAGTTTTCTCATGCTGATAGAAAGTAACAACACCAATTTCATCATAATCAATTGTTTCAACCTTCCCAATATCATGAAAAAGAGCAGCAAAACGAACAGCTTTTTTTTCTGCAGGAACGGCATCACAGGAATAGAATGAATGTTCAAAAACATCATATTGATGCAGACCTTTCTGCTGTACTCCTGTACAGGCTGATAGTTCAGGAAGCACAATGGGAAGGACCCCCGCTTTTTCCATCTGTTGAAGACCTTTTGAGGGGGTGGGGGATAGGATGATTTTTTCAAGTTCATCCCGTATACGTTCCGCTGAAACCTGGTAAAGTTTTTCTTTGCAATCAACGATTCCGCTAAAGGTTTCAGGATCGATGGTAAAACTCAGTTGGGCTGAAAAACGGAAAGCTCTGAGAATACGCAGAGCATCCTCGTTAAAACGCTCAGCTGGATTTCCAATAGCTCTGATTACCCGCGAAGCTATATCCTTTTTCCCCTGGAAGGGATCAAGGAACTCCCCGGTTTCAAGATTTATCGCCATCGCGTTAATGGTAAAATCCCTCCGTTTGAGATCTTCAAAGATATCAGAGGTGTACTCAACATTATCAGGACGTCTCGCGTCGGAATAATCCCCCTCAATACGGAAGGTGGTAACCTCATAAGATTCATTTTTATGAAGAACTGTAACGGTACCGTGCTGAATGCCGGTAGGTACAACCCGCCTGAACAACCTGATGACCTCTTCAGGGCTGGCATCGGTAGCAAAATCAAAATCTGAAGGTTTCTTGCCCATTACCATATTTCGAAGGGCCCCGCCGACAAGATAACAGGAATATCCCGCCTTGGAAAATACAGCGGCAAAAAAATGCAGGGGTTCTGGGATCTTATGAATATTCACCACTGTAGTAAACTAGGAGCAATAAGTGTTGTCAATAGGAAAAAAAGATGGCACCCGTAAGGGTGCCCCCGTGGAAGGTGCCATCTTTGGTATCGGCAGTTTATAAAATTATCTACTGGAAAAGTTGCATAACCGCCTGGGTCTTCTGGTTGGCCTGGGCAAGCATCGCGGTAGAAGCCTGGATAAGAATCTGGTTCTTTACAAATTCTACCATTTCAGCTGCCATGTTTACATCCCTGATCCTGCTTTCCGCCGCCTGGAGGTTTTCTGCTCCAACAGCAAGACCGACAACCGCGTGTTCAAAGCGGTTCTGGTATGCTCCAAGGTCAGCACGTTGTTTGTTGACTTTCCTCATTGCGGCATCTATTGTTCCAATAGAAATATTAGCCGAGTCGGGACTGGACATTGAGATAAAGCTTGCTGTGTGAGCCAATCCTCCGGCTCCCTGGATTCCAAGGCCCTGGGCAGTCATCGTTCCGATGTACACCCTTTCCCTCTGATCCATATTCGCTCCAATGTGAAACCAGAGGCTCGCGGTAACGGAGTTTTCTCCGGTTTCATACGCAAAACGGCCGGTTAGAACATTCATACCATTGAACTGCGCGTGGGAAGCAATTCTGTTGACCTCATCTACGAGCTGAGAAACCTCGACCTGAATCTGCATTCGATCTTCAGCGGAATAGACACCATTTGACGACTGAACAGCGAGTTCTCTCAAGCGATGGAGAATATCCTGGGTTTCCTGAAGGTATCCTTCCGCGGACTGAATAAAGGAAATACCATCCTGGGCATTCTTCTCCGCGCGTTGTAGACCGCGGATCTGAGCGCGCATTTTCTCCGATACCGCCAGGCCGGACGCATCATCACCAGCTCTGTTGATTCGCATACCGGAGCTGAGCTTCTCCATGTTTCTGTCGATGAAGACGTTTTTGTGGTTGAGAGTCCTTTGGGCGAAAAGAGCACTCATGTTGTGATTGATTATCATACAATCCTCCTTGATTGTGTGGGACAGGACATCCTTGTCCTGGTTTTGCTTTTAGTATCGGAATTTAAAAAACCGACTTAATATACTGATAAAAAAAGGTCATTTACCCAAGATGAAACATCAGAAATTGTATAAAATGATAAGAGAATATTGATTTTGCGAAATGGAGTGATACATTAGTGAATGGAGTACTGATTACGGGAGGAGAATCGCCAGAGAGAGAGTTCATTGAAACGGTCTTGAAAAGGGCCGACCTGATTATTGCTGCCGATTCCGGTCTGAACGCAGCCCTGAAGATGGGGGTGCGTCCCGGCATAGTTGTAGGAGATATGGACTCGATAAGCATGGTAATCCCGTGGGATATTGAGGCTATTACCTTTCAAAAAGAAAAAGATGAGACCGATACCGAAATCGGGTTGCGTATTCTTGTGGAAAGAGGAGCAACCCATCGGTGTATTATTGGAGGAGGGGGGGGGCGGTTAGACCACCTACTTGGGATTGTGTCACTGTTTCATCGTGAATCTGCTCCGGATGAATGGTATACCCGATGGGAGCATATCATCCAGGTGAAAGGTATGCTTAAATTAACGGGATTAACAGGTAAAAGGATTTCCCTGTTTCCCCTCGGGTGTCAAATATGCCGGATGGAAAGTGAGGGGTTGCAATGGCCGCTGAACTCACTATCATGGAAGCAGGGGAGTATGGGAATCAGCAATATTGTCACAAAAGACCCTGTTCGGATAACAATGAAAAAGGGAAGATTACTACTGATATATGATTTATACAGGAATGAGCGCCCATGAGTGAAAAAACAGTTTTTCAGGAATTATCAAAAACACTGCCGGAACAAGAACGAAAGGATCTGCTTTCCAGGATAACACAAAGTATTTCTCTGTCTGAATCTCAGGTAGAAAACGTATATCATAAGGAAATTGGCCAGGAAGAGAAAATTGCCTTAATAAAGCAAGACCTATCCCAAATTTCCTGGTTCAGCAACATGATTCTCTGGTTTTTAAGTACCTTTACCGGTAAGAAAAAAGAGGAAGTTTACCTTCAACGGAGAATGGGAGCTATTAAACGAAAAATACAGCATAAATATCCAGGTCTGACAGGATTTGAAACCCGGGATCTAACTCCAAAACTTGCCCACGAAGTATTTGAACTCTACAGCCTTACTATAGGGCTGCGTGGAATTTTCAGGACTCTGTGGCTCCATTCTTCCAAGTTTGAGAGTCTCTTTCTTACTCTTCTTGAACTTCACATAAAGGAACCAAAAAAAAGTATAAGCGAATTAATCAGTATGGATGAAATGGTTTCAATTTACCGGGAGACAGGTTTAAAAGACAGTATCCGCATGGAAATACAAATACATATTGATGAATATCTGAATGAATTACCCGATTCACTTTTTACTGAGCTCGAAACGGGTATAATCCCTCTATACCTCCTGAAAGAGCTTGTTTTATTTCCCTATGCTTCCTTCTTTAAAATGTTTCATTTTACCCCGTTGCCGGATGATACCAATAAACCGGCTTTTCAATCTGCTTCAGCAATGGTGGCTCTTGAATATCTGGAAAAGCTTTATTACGCGCTCTATACCGCATCAAAAATCGGACCCAAGTTCACCATTGAAAGTGACCTTTTAGTCTACTTAAGTCAGTTAGAAGTTGATGAATCGGCAGATGGTTCTCCAGTCTTCATGAGCGATGTTCTGATAAAGCAGAAGCTGTCAGAGTTGCATAAGGAGGCAATGGATTTTCTCTCTAACATACCTATCGTCGAGCTTATTCAGTATTTTCGAAAGGATCCCTATTATCGTTTGATTTTTTACATTCCAAAACTGAATCTTCGGGATTTTTATCATTCCATGCTTACAGTCAATTTCTTAAGCCAGGCTGACAAAATTTTTCCGGAAATTCAGGAGTTATATATAGATCAGGAAATCCAGGAGCTTTTTAACGAAAAACAGCTCGTTACCTTCAGGTATTACCGCAAATATGCCAGTATCGATTATGAAAAGATGGGACTTCCCTTTTTTTTCTATACACAACCGCTGAACCTTATTTATAATTATATAAAATGGTACTACCGGGAGCATGTGCAGGAGCTGGTACAAATTCTCGAAAGGGGTGTTCTTGCTCAGAACCGGATTACCCGCGACCGGGTACTTCATCACGTAGGTATGCTTGAGGATATAGAGGATAAAATAAATCAGTTTGATATATCTTTGTCTCCTGATGCTGAGGATGGTAAATTGTTCCAGCGTCTCCGATACTCTCTTGCTCAGGATTCCACGCACCAGAAGATGTACAGGACCCTTGTGGCCCAAAAGGACCGGGAGGTGAAAAGCCATATGGATCGGGGTGCGGAGGCTATAGAGGGTCTTGGAAAGGTATTTAGGGAAATAATATCAACTTCCAGTCAGTCGATACGGATGCAACTTGGCAATCATTATCTGGTAAAAGGTAAGCCCGTATCTCTCATATCAATGCTGAAGACCCATTCTGCCCATATGGAACAGTTCCTTAAGCTATTGCGGCAGATTTTAAAATTTGAGCGGACGTAAAGCAGAGAATGCTTCCTTAACCCGTTCAGCTGTTTTAAAAGGGCTTTCCACTAAAACACGTTTTCCAGCCACCAGGTCTGCTATCCCAATTTCATTCCGGTAGCGGGGAATGATATGGAGGTGGAGATGATCGATAGAGGCGCCCGCTTTTATCCCCATGTTGTAGCCAATATTGTAACCGCAGGGTGAGTGGGTTTTATCGAGGACATCAAGAGTTATTCTCTGGAGTTTTGAAAGCATCTTTTCCTCTTCCCTGTTCAGTTCCCGTACATCTATGAGGTGCCGACGCGGGAATATCATCAGATGTCCGGGATTGTAGGGATACAGATTTACTACAATGAAAAAGAACTTGTTTTCATACACAGTAAGGTCTACCACACCAGGGGACCTGTTGATTATATGGCAGAGGATACACCCATCAGGCCTCTTACCCTTTACATAGTCCATTTTACTGAAATTCAAAAAGTATTCCATTTAATCCTCTTCCGGCAGCAGTTCCGGCAGGTTCTTGCGAATAAGGATATCCCGCTCTTCACTGCTTAAAGAAAGATAATCCACGAGTACAGGATATTCGGAAAGAAGTTTGCCATAACGCTGGAGGATTTCAAGTCGGGTTGATTCCCGGAATTGCTCGGCCGCGGATTCTTCCATCGAGGAAGCTGCTGCCTTCTTTTTGAGTTCGAGCATTGCAAAATACTGTTTTCTCCCTTCGGAGTAAAGTTCCGGATCGGGAAAATGGCTGTTGTTAAGGAGGACCTGAATAAAATCAACCTGGGGGAATTCCTCTGCAAGGTGTTGGGCTACCGGTTTGTTCAACTGAAAAAGGTTTGGAGTTTCACCAGGAGTTGACAGGCTTTGGGAAAGCCTGTCTGAAGGTGAGGTCCCATATATCGTTTCGTTAATGAGGGAGAGGGTATGGGATAAACAGAGATTCGCGAAATCAGAATACCAGGTATCCAGATTTTCACGGGTAAGGCCCTTGTTCTCAACGAGATCCAGGAGGGAATCAGGTTTGATGATGAAGGTGACTGAAAGATCGATTGTCCAGGAGAAATCCGGATTCCCCTCCAGATAGATACCATAAACATCTCCGGAAGGAAGCAAGCCCCCGGTCGAAAGATTGAACCTCTGAGGAATGAGGGGGAAGGTGATTACTTTGACATTCTTTGGTATCAGGCCTTCCAGGCTCCAGAAAAAGATTCCAGGCTTAAGAATCGTATCCCGATAACCGCCGGTTTTTGTATAAACTATACCGTAGGTATTCTCCTCAAGATCTGCCCGGATCCATCCAAACCAGAAAATCGATCCGGCAACTATAAGAAAAAGAATAAGCAACAGGATATTTTTAAGTTTCATTGATATTTTCCCTCCGCCTGCATGCAACTCATACTATCAGAATTTCTTCCAATTGGGAAAGGCGGGTTATGATTCGGTCAGGCGTGATAGAATTGCATCTTCCATCTTCTTCTCTTAGCCTGAGGGAACGGAGGTCTCCGGCGAAAAGACATGTCTTCAGGCCGGCATGAGCGGCTGTCCGGATATCATTAAGCATATCGTTTCCGATATACAGGGTCTCATCAGGATCTATTCCCCGTTCCTCAAGTTCTTTTGTAAGGGGCAGGAAAAGTTCGGGAGATGGTTTCGCTCTGCCATGCTGAAAGGAGTAGACACAGAGGTCCGATACAAAACCCAGATCTTCCGGGAGCTTATTAAGAAAAAATCGAAAGAGCAGGGGAGAGTAGAACTGCGCGTTTGAGACAATTCCGAGTAGCAATTCCCTCCGTTGTAAATTTTCGAGCATCTCGGCGATCCCCGGCATCGGCCAGACATTATTTGAAAGAACTTCATAACTTTGGGCGAGCAGAACCAATTCCTGTTCTCCAGGAAGGGAACACAGGGACCCCCGTTGCAATAGCTTTGTACAAATTTTCTGCCAGATTTCCAGAATATTCACCTCAGGAGAATCTATGCCCAACTCTTTGCTTTCACGATGACTCTGATTGATTGTTTTTAGGTATAAATCAAATATACCTGAAAGATCATTGAAAACAATATCAGCCTCTTGAAAAGCCTGCGTGAAAAGCTCTTCCCGGCCCCCCTCTTCTGCAGTACCAATATCACCGGACTGAGAGATGAAAAGAGTGCCGTAGATGTCAAATATTACCGCTTTTATTCCCGGCAGGGGGGAAAGATCCGGTTTGACTCCGGTAATGAGAGGTTCGAGTGGTTTCGCGTACTTTTTTAGAACAGAAGTGAGGGATGAAACAAGATAGGGGGATTCATGAAATTGGGGAAAGCTTGACATCAAAACAATTGTAGAAGAAAAGGAATGCTCTTTTCAAGGCAATTCGTTATAAAGACAAACAACCCAACAGTTGATATAATTGATGTATGAAAGGGAAAGGTCTGTGGCTTCCATCTGTTGTGGGACGGATGTGTTTATTTCTGTTTTTTCTCCTCGTAGTGATTCTTCTGCTTTATCTTCTGGGAAATTTTCAAGATTTTCTCGATTCAACCCTCATTATGCTGCTCAACCTTTTCCAGGTAGCCTCGATTATGTACCTTGTCAGCTCCCTCTATTATGGAGGTCTTCAAATATTTTTTGCGATACGTCAAAAGAGGATTGCAATTCTTTCCTTCCTCCTTAATCTTGGGGGATTCCTGTTTATCGCGGTTTCCTTCATATTTGTGAAATTTCTCTATTCATGGCTCTGATATCAAAGCCGATGATGTAGTAGATGAGAATTCCCGACATACCCTTTAAAACTTCTCTTGAAGTTTCTAGAATGAGAATCCCCGCCAAATTGGCGGATCGGATACTTAAAGAGATAAAAGAATACATCCTTCCCGGAGTAGCTCTTGCGGAGCTTGATAAGATCTGTAGAGAGAAGATTATAGAGGGGAATGGGATTCCGGCTCTCTACGATTATCGGGGATTTCCGGGTGCGGTATGTATCTCGGTTAATAATGTTGTCGCCCATGGTGTCCCGGGTAATTATATCCTGAAGACAGGAGATATCCTCACCATAGACCTCGCCCTGTCCATTAACGGGTGGTTCGGCGATTGTGCCCGAACCTACATCGTTGGAGGGGGAAATCCCGACACAAAACGACTGAAAAAAGCTGCATACATGGCAACGCAGGCGGGGATAGCAGCAGCAAAGGCGGGGGGAAGATTTGGGGACATAGGTGAAGCGATTGATTCAATTGCCCGGCGATACGGTTGTTCGGTTATTGAAACCCTTGTAGGTCATGGGATTGGGAGAGATCTTCACGAAGATCCCGTCGTACCAAATACAGGATTGAAGGGGACAGGGCTTCCCATTGTATCAGGTCTTGTTTTTACTATTGAACCGATTCTTTGTTTAGGAAAGGGGGAATATCACATTCTGGATGATGGATTTACGATTGTAACCTCCGACGGAAGTCTCTGCGCGCAGTATGAGGAAACTGTAGCGTTATTCAGTGATCATACAGAAGTATTGACGCGATGAACTAATGCTGTATCCCTCCCCGCGGTGAACGAATCATCGGCAAGGCTGTATACGGTTTTTTTATCAAAAGGCATACATTGATGATAGGTGAACCTTCTTCAGAGGTCAAGGAAATG
Source organism: Spirochaetales bacterium (assembly GCA_023131935.1). Lineage (GTDB taxonomy): Bacteria > Spirochaetota > Spirochaetia > JAGLYY01 > JAGLYY01 > JAGLYY01. Next base: position 8,543 of record JAGLYY010000171.1, read on the forward strand.
ATCTTTTTCGCTTAGCCCGTTGACAAAATGCCGATATTTCCCTATTTTACTGCCATATCGTTCTGAAACGAAAGGTATGTGCCACCTTAGCTCAGCTGGCCAGAGCACGTGACTTGTAATCTCGGGGTCGTCAGTTCGAATCTGACAGGTGGCT
>JAGLYY010000172.1 GCA_023131935.1 Spirochaetales bacterium
CTGGGAAGCTGGCGCATTCATGCTGTCAGGCTGGCATTAGGATAATCATGGAGCTGTGATACGGCGTAGTGTAGAGTGTTCATCCCGGGAGATAAAGGGACTGAAAACCGATACGAAAGGCGCTACAGCGAAGCCGGTAGTTTTCTCACAGAAGCTTGAGTCAGTCCTGACAATGCTTGAGTTTAAGGGTGTACCGAAGGAGGAACTCTTCTTTACTGTTGAAGATCGAGTGATCGGACTCGGCCGGCTAATAAGCATTTCAAGGCATCCATGAGAAGGGCAGGGATAGAACTCAACGGAAGGACCCAATACAGCCTGAGGCATACCTTCTATACTGAGATGCTCAAGCGGATTCCGGAGAAGGATGTAAAGAAGATGGCCGGGCACTGGGCACTCCGGAAGGAATATGATCATCGCCAGGTGGTGGACTTCCTCCGGAACGCTCAGCCAATGAATGAGATTGTGAATTCTCTATAATTCGTTATCTGTCGCTGGAGCATCTTGAGGGAAACCAGTATAAGCGTAAATTAGTGAAGCGGTTTTGGTGATTTCATTTCTTTTTAGAGTGTGATTTCCCTGTTTTTTTGCGTTTTCACAGTATATTACGATTATTATAATCCCAATATTTTCTTCTTCTCATGATCGTACTTTCCTGGCAATTCGATCATGGATTGTTATTTTATGTTTTTCCTCACACAGAATACAGCCATGCGAGAGAAACATTATTGCACATTTCTTAATAAAGTCTTGAAGCTTATAGGATTCCAGAGTACACTATTCTCGGGTTTGGGGTATACTCTCTTTTAAAACCATTAGTGTGGTAGAGAGTATTCCCTTTTTTTATCGTCTTGTTTCTGGAAACCTTATCGGTCTTTTATCGGAAAGTTAATCTATCAAGTTTGCTATATTTTGGAATCATGTTCGGGCGGCGCACACAAGGTCTAATTGTTTATGAAATGTCAGTTACTCCACCTTATTCTCTATATTTTCCAATGAAAAGAGAATGGCAGAGGCGGAAATATCCTCGATATCCATCATTTCAGCAATACGCTGAAGTGAAGAAAGAAGCAGAGTTTGTTCCCATGGTTTAGTTTTTTCCATTCTTTCCAAAAAATAATCCTGAAAGAGGGATGGAGCATTCTTAAGTAACTCTTCAGACTTACTGGTTATTTCCACGAAGACCTTTCGTTTGTCATCCGAGTTTCTAATTCTTTTTAAGTATTCCCGCCCTTCAAGACGTTGGACTATATTTGTAACTGTTGCATTACTGAGAGATGCTTTACGGGCAAGCTGTCCAATAGATATACTTTCATGTTTTGCTACTTCATTTATTATGTAAAGCTGTGGTCCGGTGATGTTAAACTCTTTTTCAAGTTTCCTTGAATGTAGATCGACTGCTCGAATAATGCGTCTTATACTGATAAGTATCTCATCGATAATATCAATGTATTCCAATTTAAACCTCCATGAGAATAAATGTTATATAACCCTTATCTTATGTATAACCTATTAGTCTCTTAAAAGGCAATAGAGATAATATCACTATATTATATTTAGATCTCTAAATAAATAAAAAATTAGAATTCAAAAGAAGTTTGAAAGAGAAATTTATTATATAACAAGATTTTCTCAATTCTTGAAGTCTAAAATACTCACATATTGTATTACAGATGTATGACTCCCCTGCAAAAACTAATGAATCTGCAAACGATGCGCTATATATGGTGTATAAGCAAACATATGTACCATATATATAGTGTAGTTTTCTGGACACAAAACCTTATTGCAGTAGAGCCATGTATATGTTTTAAACTATTCGTATGGGAAAACTTATATCAGGCTTGTAAATAGTTAGAATTGTAAGTATAATATCTTTAGTATGTAAATAATCTTTTCATGTAAGGAGTAAAATATGAAGAAAATTACAATTATTTTTATGATGGTTCTATTTGTTCTTCCCTTAGTGGGCTTGTCAGCAGGTGGCCAGAAGGATGCTGAAGGAACAAAGCAGAAAATTGAAGAAAAGATGATTATAAGGATAGCGGAGCAGGTACCTAACCTTATCACACCAGGTGTCTGGGATGGTCAGGCTTTTTCACTGAATTCATCCATCTATGATTATCTGATTGAGATGGATGCTGAGACAGGAGAGATAGTACCAGCTCTGGCAATAGAATGGAGCAGTGAATATGGAAGAGTGTGGACTTTTAAACTTCGTGAAGGTGTGAAATTTCATGATGGAACAGCTTTTACCTCAGAAGATGTTAAATACTCACTGGAACGAACACAAGATCCGAACCTGGGGCATTTAAAAGCTGAGGATTTTGCTGTCGTAGAGAGCATTAGCACCCCAGATGATTATACAGTTATTATCATTCTGAAAGAAGTTCTTCCTACGTTCATGTATCAGGTGACTGATTATAACATGGCCATGCTTTCTTCTGAGTATGATTATGGCAGGCTTGGTGAATCAGCACCAATGGGAACAGGACCGTTTATGCTTAAAAAGCTTATTCCAAAGGAATCGGCCCTTCTGGTGAAGAATACCGATTTCTGGCAATCAGGACTACCTAAAGCTGATGAACTCCAAATCTACTTTGTACCGGATATTGATGCTAGTGTTTCGCTGCTTGAAGCTGGAAAAGTTGATATTGTCCCGCAGATTTCTCCTGTTATACAGCAGCGGCTGGAAGCAGTAGAGGGTTATAAAGTAGTTTCTCCTTATCAGGAGTATCGCTTTATAGCTATGGCGATGGACAGAGAACCTTTTGATGACAACGATGTCCGATTGGCACTGAAGTACTGCATGGATCCTGAAGTTCTTGCAAAAGCTTGTCAGGGGACACTCAATGAAGGAATTTTCTACAATGAGACCCCAATTCTGAACAAATCGGTTCAGTATAATGAAATCCCCTTTAGAGGAAGGAATATTGAAAAAGCTAAGGAGCTTCTTGCGAAAGCAGGGTATCCGGAAGGTTTGACTGTTGAACTCTACTATGGTTCCGACCATCCCTATGGTAAGGAAATTTCCCAGACTCTGAAAGAGCTAGCAGCTCCAGCTGGAATCAATCTGGATCTTAAGGGCTTTCCTAGAGATATCTATCTATCTCAATACTGGATGAATGGACCTTTGTTGCTTACAGGTTGGGGGGGACGTGTTGATCCTTCAATGTTGTTAATGCTTGCATACCATTCTGAAGGGCCATGGAATGAATCTCATATGAACGATCCTGAAATTGATGATCTTATATCACTGATTAAGGGTGAAGTTGTTGATGCACAGAGACAGAAATACTATGCCAAACTTCAGGAAGTATTCTTTGAACGCGGTACGGTTATCAATCTTCAGGTTCCTTATCTGGTTGGTTTAAGTGATGCGGTACAGGATTTCCGTCAGCCAATTACGATGATTACTCAGTTAAAGTATGTCTACTTACAATAGAAGAACTAATGAATTTTATAACAAAGTTTTCAAAGCGGCTGGGGTTTATGATATTGACCCTGGCTGTAATGTCTTTTTTAATTTTTTTTCTTGTTGAGATTATGCCCGGTGATGTGGCTCAGACTGTTCTGGGTCAGAGTGCTACACCCGAATCGCTTGCCTCTCTACGGGCATCGATGGGGCTTAACGACCCCCTGCTCGTACGTTACGGGCGATGGGCCGGCGGTTTTATTCAAGGCGATCTGGGTGAATCTCTCTATATGCGGGGGGTTCAGATAAACACAATTTTATGGCGTAAGGTAGGGCATTCAGTTATTCTTGCACTGACAGCACTTGTTTTTTATGTTCCTTTGTCGTTGTTTTTAGGTGTTCTTGCGGGTGTCAGGGCAGGAAAACTGACAGATTCTATAATCTCATTTTTCGGACTGGCTACAATGGCTCTTCCAGAATTTGTATCGGGTATTATTCTTATAACCTTGTTTGCGATTAAACTACCCCTGCTGCCTATTACCAGTATTATTCCCATTGGGGAGACAATCTGGGGGAATCTGGATATTCTTATTTTACCGGCTTTATCGATAACATTTGTTATGTTCGGGTATGTTTCCCGTATGCAGCGATCGTCGATGATAACCGTAATGAAATCCGATTATATTAGAGCTGCCTTTCTTAAAGGCATGCCCAGGAGCTACATTATCCTCCGGCATGCCCTGAAGAACGCCCTTCTGCCGACTATAACCATAATCGGGATGAACATGGGATGGCTTTTTGGAGGGCTAGTTGTTGTGGAAACTCTTTTTGGTTTCCCGGGACTTGGTTCACTGACGCTGTCCGCCGTAAAAACCAGAGATATTCCGCTGCTTGAAGCCAGCGTACTTTTTATTACTTTTATTTTTGTTGTTTCCACTTTTATTACAGATGTGATGTATTCACACCTGAATCCCCGCATTCGTTTTAAAGGTGGAGATGTATGAAAATTTTGTTTCTTCTATTAAAAAAGAACCCTCTTGCCATTTTTGGAATTGTAATACTTTTTTCTTGGATTATTGCCGCACTGTTAGGTCCTATAGTTCTTTCGTATAACTATACAGAGATGGATATGGATCACCAGATGACAGCTCCCGGAGAGAATGGTCACTTGCTTGGAACCGATGCATTGGGAAGGGATATCTTTGCGAGGATAATATATGGAAGCCGGTCTATACTGACAGTTGCGTTGATGACGAGTCTTTTTTCTTCGATAGCCGGGATACTTATTGGTTTTACAGCTGGTTATTCCGGTGGTCTGGTGGATATGATCTTTCTTCGAATAATGGATATTGTAATGGCTGTACCTCCACTTGTTCTTGCAATGGTGGTGTTGGGTATACTGGGGGATTCCACTATTCTAAGTCTTACACTGATAGTTTCAATAGCTTATACCCCTGCTACGGCCAGGGTTGCCAGGGGTGCATTGTTAACCTGTAAAGGTAATGAATATGTTGATGCCGCCCGAATAAGGGGTGAATCGCACTTGGAAATTATGTTTGTGGAGATACTTCCCAATACAATTGGTCCGGTTATCGTAGAAGTTACTGCACGTTTTGCATATTCAATAATGATGATAGCCTCTTTGGGGTTTCTTGGAGTAGGGCTTCAGCCGCCCACTCCGGACTGGGGCATGATGGTAATTGAAAATAAGTCAATAATACGGGCAGCTTCCTGGACGGTTCTTTATCCTTCTCTGGCTATAGCATCACTCGTTATCGCAGTATCGCTCTTCTCCGACTTCGTAAGCAAGGTAATGATACATGAAAAATAATCCTATACTTGAAATAAAGAACCTGGATGTTGTATATAAAACTCTAAATGATCAGATTGTGGCTCTTAAAGATATTAATCTTAGAGTAGGGGAAAGGGAATCACTGGGAATAATTGGTGAATCGGGATGTGGCAAAAGTACGCTTTTCTATGCAATTATGGATTACCTGCCCTCTAATGGAATAAGTAGTGGAGAGATTCTCTTTAAAGGGGAAAATCTTCTTGAAAAAAGTCAGAAAGAGGTGATGGAATACCGGGGAGATCGAATAGCAATGGTGTATCAGAACCCTTATTCATCTTTGAATCCATCACTTACTATAGGATATCAGCTCGATGAAGTTACCAGATTCCACCGGGGTTATTCCAGGAAAGAAGCCAGGATAGCGAGTATCCAGGCTTTGACAGATCTATATCTGGGAGATACCACCGGTATTGTAAGGCGCTATCCTCATCAGATTAGCGGTGGTATGCAGCAGCGAATATGTATAGCCATGGCTCTTTTATGCCGACCGGATTTACTGATTCTTGATGAGCCTACGACTGCACTGGATGTAACAACTGAGATTGTTATTCTTGATATAATCGGAGAACTTAAAGAAAAATATGACATGTCTCTTATCTACATTTCTCATGATATTGGTGTTGTAAACAAGGTAGCAGACAGGATTGCTGTTATGTACCGGGGAGAAATAGTAGAAACAGGTGCACAGAATACTATATTTCAGAATCCTGAGCATCCTTATACCAGAGCCTTGATAAACTGTATGCCCCGGTCAGGAATAGTCAAGGAGGAAGTACGGCTAAACACAATTCCCGGCTATGTTGCCAGAAGAAGTGCTGCAGAAACGGGTTGTCCTTATGTGTCCCGATGTGAAAAAAAAGCACCCGGTTGTGAAACGGAATATGGAATAAGAGAAAGTGCGCCAAATCACTTTTCCTCTTGTAACAGGGCTTATGCGGAAGATGTTCCCGATAAGAAGAGAGCTGCATTAAAAATACCAATAGAGAATAACGGTAATGGAAAAAATATTTTAGCGATTGAAAATCTCTACAAGTATTATGGTAGACCGGGGCGAAAGGTAAGAGCTCTGGATGGAGTGTCAGTTTCTCTTGACAGGAACAGTGTTCTTGGCATTGTTGGTGAATCAGGATGCGGTAAGAGTACCATGGGTTTGACAATAAGCGGTTTGCTTAAACCTACTAAAGGTAAACTATATTTTGACGGTATAGATATTTCTATTTCCTGGAAAAAAAGAACTCCGGAAGTTTTCCGCGAGATTCAGCTTATATTTCAGAATCCCGGGAGGAGTCTTAATCCATCTTTCAACCTGGAGAGAATTATTGGGCGTCCTATAAAAAAACTGCTTGGAATCAAATCGAGGGCGGTGCGCCGAAAGATGATAATAGACATTCTAAAAAAAGTCGATCTTGGAGAGGAGTACCTTTATCGAAAGGCAACTCAGCTTAGTGGAGGAGAGATGCAGAGAGCCGCTCTTGCACGGGCCTTTTCTATTTCACCGGATCTTCTAATCTGTGATGAACCGACTTCTGCCCTGGATGTTTCGGTACAGGCTTCAGTACTAAATCTTCTTGGAGATCTTCAGCAGGAATCAGGAGCAGCCTATATTTTTATTTCCCATGACCTTAATGTAATTAATTACATAAGCGATTATATCATGGTAATGTACCTGGGCCGAATTTGTGAATATGGGAGAAAAGAGGAGATAGTTGGTTCTCCATATCATCCATATACAGAAGCCTTGCTTTCAGCTGTCCCGGATGTTGATCCTTCACTAAAAAAGAAAATAATACGCATTGAAGGTTCACCACCAAACCCGACAAAAAAAATAGAGGGATGTCCTTTTGCTGACCGATGTCATAGAAAGATTGGGGATATTTGTGATACTGTACTGCCAACAAAGGCAGTGTTTTCTGATACACATTATACGTTTTGTCATTTGACATCAGAAGAAATGGGTTCCACTTCCTTGTAGATGCATGGAGAAGTACTTTTTAAATTATTTTTGATTGAAAAAGATCAATGGGCTCATTTAAATTATTATCAAATAACAATGAAGTATATTTTTATCAATAACCCGCATTTCTCACAAACATTTCACTCATGATGCAATCCGGCTCTAGAATGTCATAGTTCTATCAATAGCACACTCTGGATACGATTTGAAGGGAAAATAATATTCTAATATTGATAAATCCAGATATCTTCTAAAAAAACACGGTTTTCTTACGATTATTCTAACTCAGGTGGGTTGCCTGTTATTACTATATCTTATGGTAACATGTCTTTTTTCGTGTGTTCAGCTTTTTTCCATGGGTTAGACAAATATTTACTAACGTGGCATTTTTTGGGTGGCCGGTAAAGCTGACAGGTGGCTATACAAGCATCCAAAAACCTCTTTTAAAACTCTCTGTTAACACGCGTGGTATTTACGTTAACAGGAGCGGGTTTTTTTAGTCGTTTACCGAGGCATATTCCATTAGGGACTTCTTGCCTTCGAGCAGAATATGGAGGCTATCTGAGAGGGACCACATAAAAAAGAACAGAGAAGAAGTGACAGACAGTTCCCCCGATAACAAAGAGATGCCAGATCCCATGACTCATGGGCAGTTTTTTCCATTCGTAAAATACTACACCTAAAGAATAAGAAAGGCCTCCGCCGAAAAGCCAGAGAAATCCCCCTTTAGGTAAAGCAGCAAGGAGAGGTTTTAACGCGATTATCACGATCCAGCCCATCAACAGGTAGATAATTGTGGATAATATCTTAAATCTCCTGATAAAAATCGATTTCATTACGATTCCTGAAACAGCAAGTCCCCAAATTACCCCGAAAAGGGACCATCCCCAGGGACCCCGGAGTGTGACCAGAAGAAAAGGGGTATATGTACCCGCAATAAGAATGAAAATCGAGGAATGATCGAGTATTTTAAAGACATGTTTTGCCTTTGGTGCTGTCAAACTATGATAAAGGGTAGAACTCATGTAGAGAATGATAATTGAAGCCCCGAAAATACTTGTAGAGACAATATGCCAAACATTGCCATGGTTAACAGACATTACCACGAGGATAACAAGGGCAGCTACGCCCAGGAGGGTGCCAATACCGTGGGTAATGCTGTTAAAGATCTCCTCTTTAAGTGAATACGGTTTAGAAGTCTTGCTCATAAATCTTTCCTGAATCGGGAGTTTAGAACCTGTCCGGTAAAACCGGAACCTGACAGCGGGCATGGTAGTATGGTGTTTCAGGTATAGTCAATAGTTCATATAGGCTCATATAGGCTCACCTTGATGTGGCAGGTGAGTTCAGACTTTCACATCAAGTATTATCCTGCTGCACCGATAGTTAAAACAGGAGAAACCCAATGATTCGAGGTATGTATACAGGCGCCAGCGGCATGGCTGCCCAGATGCACAGGATGGATACCATCGCGAATAATCTTGCAAATGTTGACGTAACCGGATACAAGCGGGATACAGCAATATCAAAGGCATTTCCGGAATTATTGCTCCGGAGAATGAATGACAACGGCGTCTATAAGTTTCCCTTCGGGAGTGCCGAATACCCTCCTGTTGTTGGGATGATCGGGACCGGTGTGGAGATGAACGAAGCTTATACGGTCTTCTCCCAGGGTGCTTTCAAAGAGACGAACAATGTTTTTGATATTGCCCTTGAGGGGGAGGGTTTTTTCGCGATCCAAACCCCCGATGGTGAACGGTATACCAGGAACGGAACCTTCCTGATAAACGACGAGGGGGTCCTTGTTACTAAAGAGGGTCACCCGGTACTTGGAGAACAGGGCATCATTAGAATAAAAAAACATAACTTTATCGTAGACAAACAGGGACGGGTGTTCCAGAACAAGACCTTCACCGATGATCCTGAGCGCCTTGTAAGTATGGAAGAAAACGAATGGGAGAACACTGAGCTCCTCGATAAACTGAAAATTATGAATTTTGAGAGGGTCAGATATCTGAAAAAACAGGGTAGTTCAATGTGGGCTTCCAACCGTGAGTCGGGGGAAGCTTTCCTACAGGAAACCGGAGGGACAACTAAGGTCTACCAGGGCTTTCTTGAGGGATCAAATGTGAACTCTGTAACCGAAATGGTCAGGATGATCGAGGTGAACAGGGCCTACGAAGCGAACCAGAAGCTTATTCAGAGCGAAGATTATCTATCTGGAAAACTTATTAACGATGCGGCAAAATTTTAGGGAGTAAAAGGCCATGATGAGATCCTTATGGACAGCAGCCTCCGGTATGACCGGACAACAGTTTAATATTGATACCATTGCGAATAACCTATCCAACGTGAATACTACAGGCTTTAAACTAACAAGGGCGGATTTTGAGGATCTCCTATACCAGACCAATAGAATAGCCGGAACACCGGCAACTGAGCTTACCACAATCCCAACCGGGATACAGGTTGGGCATGGTGTTAAGGTTGCGGCTACCCAGAAGATTTTTACCCAGGGAGCTCTCCAGAACACCGGGAATATCGCGGATATGGCAATCCAGGGGGAAGGGTTTTTCCGTGTACTGCTGATCGATGGAACTTACGGTTATACCCGGGATGGATCATTTAAAATTGACAGCAATGGTCAGCTTGTTACATCCAATGGGTACCGGCTCATGCCGGATGTTGTTTTACCGGAGAATTTTGTACGTGAAAGCCTGACAATAGCTCAGGATGGGCGGATTACCGTGAAAGTCGCGGGGAATGATGATCCAATAGAAATCGGCCAGCTCGAAATTTACCGGTTTGTGAATCCTGCGGGGCTTCAGTCAATCGGAGAAAACAGCTACAAGGTCACTAATGGTTCAGGTCCGGCAATAGGGGGTCGTCCAGGCTTTGACGGCATGGGGAAGGTTATACAGAAGTTCCTGGAAATGTCCAATGTTTCTGTTGTCCAGGAGATGGTTAATATGATCGTAGCCCAGAGGGCTTATGAACTTAACTCCAAGGCGATCCAGACTTCCGATACGATGCTTGGGATTGCAAACAACTTGAAGCGGTAATATGTATCGCGACAGGAATCTGGAAAAAAAGGTGGATAAATGAGCGCCATTGATTCAGCAATGCTGCAACTACGGTATCAGCCGATAAAAGCACCCAGGGGGAATAACAACTACGCTGGAACCGACAAGAAAGACCAGAAGCTCTTCGATGTATGCCAGGAATTTGAAGCGATATTTATAAAGCAAATGCTCAATGCAATGAGAAAGACCGTTAATAAAGAGGGACTTCTTGACGGAGGGATGGCGGAAGAGATATTCGAAGACATGCTTTACGATGAATATGCAAAGAAAATGGGAAAAACAGCAAGCTTTGGATTAGCAGAGACCATCTATAAACAACTGACAAAGGGATAAAACTGAAAAGGAAATAAAGTATACTATTGTATACCTTTTTACGATTAGTACAGTGATTAAATACTGCCCAATAAGCAAATCTTTATACAGTAAGGAATTATAAAATTCTATAAATAAATAACAAGTTGGCATGAATATTGCATTGTATTAGGTGGAGTTGTTTATGAACAGGAAACGAATACATGCAGTAAAACATGAAGACGCATTAAAAGCTTACTTTCAGCAAATCAAGAAACCCCCCCTTCTTACTTTCGAGGAGGAGCTTGAACTTTCCAGACGGATTCAACAGGGGGATGAAAAGGCAAGGCAGAAACTTGTTGAAGCAAATCTCCGTCTTGTGGTAAAAATAGCAAAAGCATACATGACACCGGACATGACGTTTCTGGATATCGTACAGGAGGGGAACCTCGGACTCATTAAAGCAGCTAATAAGTATGATCACAGTAGAAATGTACGGTTCAGCACTTACGCTGCCTGGTGGATTAAACAATCAATAGTAAGAGCACTTTCAAATAAAAGGCGCACAATTCGGCTGCCTCATAGAAAAGAAGAGGCATTGAAAAAGATACAGAAGACCTACTACTCCCTTACCCAGAAATTATTAAGGAAACCCTCGATAGAGGAGGTCTCCAGGGAACTGAGGATGAAAGAGCATGAGGTAACAGAAATACTCAGCGCCTCAAGCGGTGTTGCCTCCCTCGATAGTGATATCAACTTCGATTCCGGATCCCTCATGGATGTCTGCGAAGATTATTCGTATGACCCCGACAGGGCCTTTATGGATAAGTGTCTTAAGGAAGACACTATAAGGTTTCTCGAGCACCTGATGGAAAAAGAAAAACAGATTCTCATGTATCGTTTTGCCTTCTATGGCGGGAAAAAATATACTCTCAAGCATATCGGTGAACAGATGGGTATTTCTCCGGAAACCGTAAGACAGATTGAAATGAGAGCTATCAGGAAGCTCCGGGAACATGCTGATGAATTAAGTGAGTACGTATATAATTAATCATTACCTCTTGACCCTCACGGTGATTTTGCCTAGGTTACACTGAGGTGAAACGAGCAACAAAGAAACGCAGCAAAATGAACAGTAAACTCAGCCAGGCATACACATTGTGTGGAGTTATCGTGGCGCTGCTTTTAATCATACTTTTTCTGTTACCTGGAACTATTAAAAAAACTACAATCCGGGAGAAAGAGCAGCAGGAAAAAGTATCCGAAAATGGATATCCTGAAACTATAGAAGACGATAGGGAGCATGTTGGAAAGGTCAAACCTCAGTTGTATTTCATTATTGATGATGTGGGTTACGGTCTGACCGAATTGAAACCCTTTCTGAAATTTCCAGGCCCTATTACCTTTGCCATTCTTCCGGGAACACCCTATGCCAGAGAAGCTGCCCGGCTTATCAGGCAATACGGGAAGGATATTATCATTCATCAGCCAATGGAGCCTGTTGGAAATGAAAATCCGGGACCTGGAGCGATTTACACTTCTATGTCATCGGAGGAGATTAAAAAGATCCTCCTTGAAAATATAAGAGAAATACCCCATGCTAAGGGTATGAATAATCATATGGGTTCCCGCGCGACTGGTGATCCTGAGGTGATGAAGGTTGTATTTGATGTTCTGAAAAACAGAAAGATGTTTTTTTTGGATAGTATGACAACCCCAAATTCTTTGGGTCTGGAAATTGCGCAAGGGATCAACTTGCCTTATACGAAGAGGAACACTATGTTTTTGGACAACGAAAAAACCAGGGAATCCATTCTGGAAGCTATCATGGAGGGAGGGAAGACCGCAAGAAAGAAGGGGCATGCCTTTATGATTGGCCATGTGACTACGTCAGAACTTGCGGAACTTCTTCTCGAACTATACCCAACCTTTATCGAGGATGGCTATACGATAAAAGAATTGTCGGAGTATTTTCTTGGGGGTGAGGCCTATGAGGATTCTAGGAATTGAAAGTTCCTGCGATGAATGTTCAATGGCTGTCGTTGAGGATGGAAAACGGATACTCAGCAATGTTATTGCTACCCAGATAGATATCCACCGGCCCTACAAAGGGGTAGTTCCTGAAATCGCATCCAGGCTCCACACAGAGTGGATTGTTCCGGTACTCAATGACGCTCTCTCAAAGGCAGGTATAACTCTAAAAGAAATAGAGGGTATTGCCGTTACTAATCGACCCGGGCTTATTGGTTCGCTATTAGTGGGCCTTTCCTTTGCCAAGGGGTTGAGTATGTCTCTGGGAATTCCTTATATCGGGATAAATCATATTAAAGCCCATCTCTATGCTCCCCTTCTTGAAGAGGATATCCCGTACCCCTTTATCGGTCTTCTTGTTTCCGGTGGACACACGATTATCTGTCGTGTTGATGGGTTTGATTCAATTGAAATTCTCGGGACAACTATAGATGACGCTTGTGGCGAGGCTTTTGACAAAGTAGCAAAATTCTACGACTTTGGTTATCCCGGTGGGGTAGCTATTGATAAATTGGCCAGGAACGGCAATTCGAAGGCTTTTAATTTTCCTGGTCCGAATCTCCATAAAGGGGACCACCGTTACGATATATCTTACTCCGGGCTGAAGACGGCAGTGGTTAACCAGTTGGATCAGTTTTGGAACAGGGAATATGAAAAAACACCGGAGAACATAGCCGCAAGTTTTCAAAAGACCGCAATTAATATCCTGTTAAAACGGCTGAAACGAGTCATAGAAGACACTGGCCTGAGAAGAGTAGTCGCTGGTGGCGGTGTCGCCGCTAACTCCTACCTGAGGAGTGAGCTTTCTGCTATGAAGGAGGTGACAACTGTATATCCTTCCCTCCCTCTATGCACCGATAACGGGGCCATGATCGCAGGTATTGGATATCACTATCTTGCGCGCGGGGAGGCGGCTCCGTTATCAGAGACTGTATCTGCAAGAGTTACCGGATTTCGGAAAGCCTATCCATAAACATTGACAGACTAAAATAGCCATACTACTATTCCCACTGGAATAAGCAAAGAAGGAGTGGTGAGGTCCATGGCTTTTGATCTCGATAAGGCAATCAGGAAAATCCCCGATTTTCCCAAAGAAGGGGTCCTTTTCTACGATATTACAAGTATCTTAACAAATGTGGAAGCTTATAACTGGTGCATACAGCAGATGGATTTGTTTTATGGTAAAAAGAAAATCGATGCTGTCGCGGCAATCGAAGCCCGTGGTTTCCTTTTCGGGTCCCCTTATGCCGTAAAAAAGGGGATTCCTCTTATCCTAATCAGGAAAAAGGGGAAATTACCGGGAAAGACGGTACAGAAAAAATTTGCCCTGGAGTATGGAGAAGATATTATTGAAATTCACCAGGAAGATATCCCGATCGGAAAGAATGTTCTTCTTGTAGATGATCTTCTTGCTACCGGAGGGACTATGGCGGCAGCAGCCCAATTGCTAACCGAGTTCGGGGCCCGGGTCACTGATATCTTTGCGGTAATCGGGCTCCCTTTTCTGAACTACGAGGAACACCTGAAGGATTACGATATCACCACTCTTTTAAATTACGAAGGTGAGTAGAGGGAAGTAATCGAGTCAGGTGGGTTATAATAAAACTTACTGGGATTGACAAAAGTTATTTCATCTAGTAGATTATCGACCGTTATGATGCCCGATTGTGTAATGGTAGCACTCCGGATTCTGGTTCCGTCTGTGGGGGTTCGAGTCCTCCTCGGGCAGTTAATGGTCCCTTAGTCTAGTGGTTAGGACGGGAGATTCTCAGTCTTTAAACAGGGGTTCGACTCCCCTAGGGACTGTAAGCCGGCTTTCAAAGCCGGCTTTTTTTATTACAAATTGCCGAACGGATAAGATATGGAAGGCACAGAGGCTGAAGGCTGTCAGGTATTAATCAAACACCCTCGAAAACTTGACCTTAACATACAGTTCCCCTAGAATATGAGTATGGAAGCAGAATCCATATTCGATCAACTCGCCTCTCAACTGTCTCCGGAGGAGCGCTGCGATCTGATTTCCAAGATAAACGCCTCAGTTACCTGCAATCAGGAGCCAATAGCCGATCTTCCTGTTCAGCAGGAAAAGATGGATCTTGGAAGAATATTTCATTCTCTTGGGTTTTTTAAAAGATTATTTATTCTAATAAAAGCTCTTTTTTCAACCAAAGAGTGGAATGGAATTCTTGAAGATGATCTTCTCAAAGAAATCAGCAAAAAGATAGAGAGAGTTGCGCCGGAGCTCATTAATTATAGTACCGGGGACTTCGAGAAACTTCTCGCCGACCAGCTTTTAAAGCTGATGTCCGCTGTTCAGGTGTTTGCCCGGCCATTAAAGAAAGCAATTGGAACCGAACGGAACGATTTCATTGCTTTTATCGGAGGGATGGAGCTGCCCCTCATTGAAAGGAGACTGGAAATTGAGACAAACCCATACAGCATCGCATCCCAATTGACCGATCCGACTAATCATGAGGTGAAACAGAGGATTGAAGATCATTTAGATGATATTTTCGAAAATATCCCGAACAGTGACCGCCAACAGATGTACATGGATATCCAGGCTTTGCAGCTTCTTTATCGTCTTTCCTCCTTTTCATGGAATCATGTCCAGAAGTTGTTTGTCCGCGCCGAAGGTTCAGGAACCTTGAGGTGTTCTTTTCCCGATTTACGGCCGTACCTTGTTGAGCTGACAAATATTCTTTTCAGTATGACGGTGCCCCCAGGGCCAATTGCCCTTCAGGCAATCTTCATGTTCGCAGACGCGGATGAGCAGGAACGGGATGATTCTTCAGAGGAGTACCTGAAGAAGATGATTGGGAAGAGCAATAATGCTCTATCACAGATGCGGAATCTCGTTTCTCTTGTTCCCCTCATCGATATTATGAAGCTTATCTCGCGGAATCTTTCCTATGCGCCCAAAAAAATAGGAGGTGGTGAAGACTGGTTTGTTGTTTTTCGGACTTTCTGGCATAACCGTTCATTGAAGCTTTACGAACAGTACACTTTAGAAAAAAAACGCAAGTTCCTTGAGGAGGAGATGAAGGGATTCGTCAGAGCTGAATCTGTGAAATCTTTACATTATTACCAGTCGGGGATATGGGGAAAAGAGATCCAGGTTCAATATCCCCTTACCTTAGGTTTCATTCAAACCTTCCAAAATAGTATGTATGAGAGAGAAATACTACCGACTTTAAAAATAATTCTAATAAATGGGGAATTCTATAAAAAGCAGAACAGGGAGGATTTTACCTGGGCTGTCGAGACAATTAAGAAAGTCAGCGAGCAGATCGGCCTGATGGAAGAACAGTTAACGGTTAAAGGGGAGATTGGAAAGGAGGTAGGAAAAATAAAAAAGGAGATGACTCCTTTACGAATCCGCCTCCTGGAAATTAAAGAACAGCTGAAAAATGCTGATATCATAGCAGAAGAGGTATTCAGAGCCACACAGAAGAATTTCCAACTTCTTATTGATCTTTTAAAAGGGATCCTCTACGGCGAGGTTGGCGGAAGATACGATACTTTGAGAAATCTTGCATATATTTCCCAAAAAGAGGGAGAATCCCTCCGGCAGGCACTGCCGAAGGTTCTTGCGAACCTTGAAGTCGCTCTTAAGCTTATTCAGCAATCCTTTGACCTTGAAGCCCAGCTCATCCCTTCAGGAGGTAAAAATGACGACAAGGATGAGACCGAAACTGGATGAAAACAGTATCATTGAAATGCTTGCCTCGATTGGTTATTTCGAGTAATCTCATCCGCGTCAGAACGCCCTTGGATAAGGATTCCACATGGATCACATGAGTACCTATCAACAGAATTGGAAAAAGAAAATAGCAGGAGCCCTGAAAGCTGTCGCGGCAGACCGGGATATCGATTTCTCTGTAGAAGAAGATGATCTCCTCATCGAAAAACCGCCTAAACCTGAAATGGGAGACCTTGCTTTTCCCATGTTCCCTTATGCCCGTTTTTTTAAGACCTCGCCAGGTAAGATAGCAAAACAGGTTGCGGCCAAAATGGGAAGCGATACAACCGCGGCCGGCCCTTACATAAATATAACCGTCGACATGGGAGAAGTCGCGGAGGATCTGCTAAAGCAGATTCATGAAGAGGGAGAAGAATTTGGCAGAAATACCTCGCTTAACGGGCAAAAGATCATGGTGGAGTTTTCCTGCCCAAATACCAACAAACCTCTCCATTTGGGGCACCTCCGAAACGATACAATCGGTGAAAGTGTTTCCCGGATACTGTTTGCAAATGGGGCGTGTATCAACAAGGTTAACCTGATCAATGACCGGGGTATTCACATTTGCAAGTCGATGCTCGCTTATAAGAAATTCGGCGAAGGGGTAACCCCTGAATCTTCCGGAAAAAAGGGGGACCATCTCGTAGGTGGTTTTTATGTAAAATTTGGTAAATGGTCAAAGGAAGATCCTTCAGCTGAAGAACAGGCGAGGGAAATGCTAAGGCTCTGGGAGTCGGGAGATCCTGAAGTTACAGAGCTCTGGAATACCATGAACCGGTGGACCATTGAAGGTATCGAAGAAACCTATAAGAAGACAGGAATTTCTTTTGATAAGAAATATCTGGAGAGTGAAACCTACTTCAGGGGCCGAGAGCTTGTGCATGAAGGCCTCGAGAAGGAGATTTTTTATAGAGAGGAAGATGGTTCGGTCTGGATAGATCTGAATGATGTTAAACTCGATAGAAAGGTCTTACTGAGGAGTGATGGCACCACCCTCTATCTGACTCAGGATATTGGTACCGCGGTTGCCAGGCATGATGACTGGCCCTTTGAAAGGCTTATTTATGTAGTCGCATCTGAACAGCAATACCATTTTCAAGTCCTTTTTGAAGTCCTTTCCCGTCTTGGATTTCCATGGGCAAAGAATCTTCATCATTTGAGCTACGGAATGGTGAATCTTCCGGAAGGGAAGATGAAAAGCAGGGAAGGCACTGTGGTTGATGCCGATGACCTTGTAGCTGAACTGACAGGAATGGCAAAAGAGGAGATAAAATCGAAGGGGAGAGACGAAGAGGTTGATAATCTTGAGGCTACCTCCGCGAAAATTGCCCTTGGGGCCTTAAACTATTACCTGTTACAGGTATCCCCAACGAAAGATATGATCTTCAATCCCGCTGAGTCCATCTCTTTTAACGGGAACACAGGACCTTACCTTCAGTATATGGGAGCAAGAATCTCCAGTATGCTTCGTAAGTACGAGGAGCGGAAAGAATCCTATTCCGGTGGGAAAGTGGATTCCCGGCTCCTTACCGTTGCCGAAGAGCGTGAATTGATCAAATTGCTTGCTGAATATCCGGGAATCGTAAATCGGGCTGGGGAGGATTTGAACCCCTCTTTCATCGCCGCCCACCTGTATGAAATCTGTAAGACCTTCAGCAGGTACTATCACGATAATCCCGTCCTTCACAATGAAAGCAAGGACCTGGTGAAAACGCGGATTCACCTTTCCGGTGCGATTTTGCAGGTGTTAAAAAATGGGTTCTTTCTGTTAGGAATGCCATTCCTTCCCACGATGTAGAGTTAGAAGGAGAAACGGCCCTCTATTGACCTGTATCAGCCGATTGTGCTATATAGAGGGCTACGAGAATACAGTGATTGAGGTTCATTAATGTACGCATTGGTTGAGATCAAAGGTAAGCAGTACAAAGCAGAGAAAGGTGTCCTGCTCAAGGTTGATAAGTTTGATAATGAAACTGGGGATGTTCTTGAATTTGACTCTGTGCTCATGGTGAGCGGTGATAAAGTAAAGGTTGGAACCCCCTATGTGAAGGGTGTGAAAATTAAAGCCGTTGTAGAGAACCATGCAAAGGATCCGAAGGTAACCATTATTAAGTTCAAGAGACGAAAAGGTTACCGGAGGAAACAGGGGCACAGACAGCAGTACAGCTATCTCAGAGTTGAAGACATTCTGGGAGTATAACCGAATTGATCCAGGTTGATATTACCCTGACGGGGGATGGAATGCTGAAAGGTTTAACGGCATCCGGTCACTCAACCCGGGGTGAATTGGGGAAGAATATCGCATGTGCCGCTGTAACCGTTTTATTACGAACGGCGGTCCAAACGATTGATTTGAACAAAAAAATTCAAATGAACGGAGAAGCAAAGTCCCAAGGGGATCTTGATTTCAGGATTCTTGGGGTTGAAGCAGAACAGGCGTCCTGGTTATCAGGTGTGCGGGATTTTCTGCTGAAAGGGATATCCGATATTGAACGGGAGTATCCTGAGGAATGCGCGCTTTCTGTTCATGTTGAGGAAGATTAGGGAAGGAGACATAGATGGCACATAAGAAGGGTGGCGGCAGCTCTAAAAACGGTAGAGATTCCGAGTCAAAACGACTCGGGGTAAAACGTTTTGGCGGCCAGATTGTGAAGGCTGGTGAGATCCTTGTACGCCAGCGGGGTACGAAATTTCACCCCGGACAAAACGTTGGGAAAGGTAAAGATGATACCCTTTTCGCAAAAGCTGCAGGTTCTGTTGTTTTTCATTCACGAGCGGGAAGAAAATACATTAAAATAGAAACAACCGCATAACGTACGAGTGTTCGGGTTTGTAGATGAAACCGTTATAGAAGTCTCTTCAGGTCACGGCGGAACGGGATGTATCTCCTTCCGCCGTGAGAAATATGTACCCAGGGGTGGTCCCGATGGTGGTAACGGCGGCAAAGGGGGAGATGTCCTCTTTACCGTCAAGAGAAACCTGAAAACCCTTGCGCATCTTCGGATGAAAAGAGTTTTCAGGGCACAAAATGGCCGTCCTGGGGAAGGAAGACGAAAACACGGCAGAGACGGTAAAGATGCGATTGTCGAAGTTCCCCCGGGAATACGGATCACCGATGCCGATACCGACGAGCTGATTGCTGACCTCACCGAGGAGTCAACTTTCTGTATCCTCAAAGGGGGAAAGGGAGGCAAGGGGAACTGGCATTTTACTTCCTCAGTTCGACAAGCTCCCCGATACGCCCAGCCTGGACTTGATGGCGAGGAGCGAAAGCTGAAAATCGTCCTCTCGGTAATCGCGGACATCGGTTTTGTCGGGTTCCCGAATGCCGGAAAATCAAGTCTCCTGGCCCACGTTACCAATGCTCATCCCAAGATCGCAAATTACCCATTTACCACAAAAATTCCAAATCTTGGTGTAATGGATGCCGGTTTCAGGGATATCATCCTGGCGGATATTCCCGGTATCATTGAGGGTGCCTCCCATGGAGCAGGATTGGGATTCAGGTTTTTAAAACATATCAGCAGAACAAAAGGGCTGGCATTTCTTATTGATCTATCTGAGGATAATTATCACGAGGCCTTTGAGGTCCTCCGTTCAGAACTTGAAACCTATGCGCCGGAACTTATCAAGAAACCCCGGGTGGTTATTGGTACCAAACTGGACCTTCTTGAGAACCTCAAACCCCTCGAAGAGTTGAAAGGGCTCCTTCCGGGAGAACGTGTAATAGGTATTTCCTGTTTCTCCAGGAGGGGGATAGATGAATTGCGGGAGGGCTTTATTGACCTCACGAAAGAACCATAGTCTATGTTAGAGCTCATTATATTTGGAGGCACTTTCAATCCGGTACATATTGGGCATTTGCATTTAGCAGATCAGCTGAAAATCGCATACCCGGGGGCAAATGTCCTTTTCATTCCGACCAATATTCCCGCGCATAAGAGAAGCGATGAAATTATCTCCAATGAGCATAGACTATCGATGCTGCGTGTCGCCTTGAAAGGGACCGCATTCGAGCTGGATGATTGCGAATTAAGGCGTGGCGGTATTTCATACATGTTTGATACCGTTCAAGATGTTTCAAAACGCTATAAACTCTCTACCCCTCCAGGCCTGGTTATAGGTGATGATCTCACCGGGGACTACAACTCCTGGTATAGAAGTGATGAACTGCCTGAGATAGTCAGGTTTATCCTTGCCAGGAGAACCAGGGAACAGAAAGTTGACTTTCCTTATGATCATTCATACCTGGAAAATGATATTATCCCGGTTTCCTCTACCGACATCAGGCAAAGAATAAAACAGGGGACTGCTTTCCGCTTTTTACTCCCGGAAGGGGTTCACCAGTATATTGTGGAACATGAACTTTACCGATAGACTTTTAGGCATGCTTAATAAAACGGAACTGTGAAAAAGGATAAGTTTTTGAAACCAAGAAAGGGATTTGATAAAAGTATATTATTACTCCTGGCGATTGTACTTGTTATTATTGTAACTTTCAGCTTTTTCTATTTTCAGGTAAGAACTGATAAAATATCAGACTCCATCAAGAATGGAGAACATCTAAATATTCTTTTCCTCATTCATGAAGAAGAGCAAATTCTTTTTTCGGAAGTATTTTTCTATCATCCCTCTACCGGCAAAGGAGCAATCCTGGATATACCCCGGGAAACGGGAAGCATTATTTCTGAAATAAACCGGATTGACAGGATTGAAACCCTCTTTGACATCAGGCATCCAAATGGTTATATAGAGAAAATTGAAGAGTTGATCGACATGCCTGTTGGTAATTATATCCAGCTTGATCTTCAGCAGGTCTCAGAAATTGTAGATCTTTTTGAAGGATTGGATATGTTTATCGCCAATCCTGTTGAAATAGTAGAGAAGGAGAAAATGGTTCTCCTTCCTTCCGGAAGTCTTACGCTGGATGGAGACAAAACCAGGATCTTTCTTTCATATGGGGAGGAGGGGGAAACTGAGACCGAAAGGATTGGAAGAAGGCAGAAATTCATACAATCTCTGCTCAAGAGCCCTAGTAAAAGGAAAACTCTCTTTGATGATGAAAAGGTTGTGAATAACCTGTATGGCAGAATGAAAACCGATCTTTCAAAAAGAGCTGTCGTATCCCTGTTTCGGGAAATGAGTAATCTCGACGCTGAAAGATTGATATTCCAACGGGTTCTTGGACTCTCAAGGAGGGTAGATGATAATTTATTACTTTTCCCCCATTACGAAGGGAATTTGCTCAAGGAAACAGTTAAACAGACGATAGATTCTATTTCGAATACCGAAGTGATCAGTGACGAAGAGCTCCGGGTCACAATAGAGATACTTAATGGGACTACAGTGACAGGATTAGCGGGTAGAACAGCCCAGGTTTTTGAGAGCTACGGTTACGATGTTAAATCGGTTGCCAATGCTGAGACGCAGAACTACCAGAAAACCATAATACTGGACAGGACCGGGAATATAGCAAACGCCCAGCGGGTAGCCAGCCTGATTCATTGCAATTCTGTGGAAACCCGGATCATACCGGTGGATCCCGATTTGGAATTGATAAGCGATATTGTCGATGTTACAATAATAATAGGGGCAGATTTTAATGGAAGATACTGCAAAGAATGATGTATTACAAATAGGAAAGTTTTTGGAAGATCACAAAGCCAGGGATGTATCGGTAATAGATATACGGAGCACCTCAAGCTGGGCAAGTTACTTCATCATTGCCACGGTAAGCAGCCAGACCCATGTGAAAGGGCTTCAGAGACACCTGAAAGGGTATCTGGATGATTTGAAGCAGGATATAATTCACCGGCATAAAAAAATTGAAGAGGGGGGCTGGACCCTCATTGATTGTGGAGAAATAGTGATTCATCTCATGGAAGAGGAAGTGCGGAAATTCTATGATCTCGAGAGTCTCTGGCACGCAGGGGAAGTCTTGCTTCACTCGTCAAAATCATCATAATCCAGACCGTCGTCGTAATCGTAATCACCTTCATCTAGGTAATCATCTTCTTCCTCTTCCTCCTCTTCTTCCTCTTCGAATTCTTCAGCTTCTTCATCGTGACTCACATCCTCCGACCCCTCTTCGTTGTCGAAATCGCTGAAGTCATCTTCGAAATCGTTTTCGTATTCATCGAAGTTATCGTCATAGTATTCGTCTTCGTCAGAGTTCATACGATAAACGACATCGAAATGGAGGATTGTAACCTCTGTGAAATCTTCCTGTTCATTCTGAAAAGGTACCATACTACTCTCCCTACCTCATGGTATCTTTACGTGTTGACAAACTAAGGTAATCAGGCCCAAAGTGTCAACTCTATTATACTAAATCTGTTTGTTATGTTTTTGTTAAACCAACAAAAAGACCAATTCTACCGAAAAATCCGGTTATTAATTTCGATTCTATCCTGTCTAGATTGTTCATCCCAGGTAATATTCTGTTTCCTGTGATAATTGTTGGCGGGGTAATATCACAGTCTATACCCTGCTCAGCGAGTTTCATCATCGATCTTCCTGAAATTTGATTAAGGACTTCCCCCAAGGCTTCCCGATGAAATTGTCCGAAATCTTCCTCCTCTGAATCCATCCCCATATTCTGCAACATTCGCGATATAAAGTTTATGATACTATCTTTATCGGAACTAATAAGAAGGTATCCATGGATTCCTCCGGTTAAGCCTACATTTGCAACGACTTCAGCCCCGTTGGCAAGAACATCAGCGTCTGTAATATTAAGATCATAAAATCCGATTTCCCGGAACACTTCCTCACATGCTTTTGAAAAGACAGATAATACTAATTGGCTCATAAATGTAGTATAGATACATGCATTTCCCTGTGTCAAACCCCTTTATCGAATATCCTTGAGGACTTCCATTTAAGGGTTTGACAGGGGAGGATAAATCGGTATAATAGCCGGACTGGGGCGCAATCGCCCTGTATCAGTTCTTTGAAATGCGTATGAGAGTTACTTGATCCAAATTACAGGGTGAAAAGTACTTGATAATAGCTATCGTGCACCTTAAAATGAACCATGCCTGTGATTGCAGCAAGCATGGAGGTGGAGAATGGAAATTACGGACATCCGGATCAGGCAGGTTGAGGCAGACGGAAAGTTGAAAGCTTATGTAACCGTAACCTTTGACGATTGCTTCGTGGTTCACAACGTAAAGGTGATTGAAGGGAAAAACGGTGCTTTCATTGCGATGCCGAGCAGAAAGACGAAAACAGGGGAATACAAAGATGTAGCACACCCGATAAATTCTGAATTTCGCGGGATCCTTCAGAAAAGGATCCTGGAGAAATATGCTTCTGGTGAGACCGAACCACCAGCGTCTGAATAGGAAGAAGGCCTTCCTGGGAAAGAAAATTCTCACTTTATTCGCATACAATATTGGGATGTAGGCAAGTGGTAAGCCACCGGGTTTTGGTTCCGGCATTCGCAGGTTCGAGTCCTGCCATCCCAGTAACTGTCTCTTATACAAAATGGCTTCAGGAAGGGCTTGTTCGGAGTGTAAACACCTTCCAAAGGCAACGCACATAACAATTAAGGAGCTAAAGGAGCTAAAGGAGTAATTAGATGGAACAGAAAATATTATCAATAGTCCCCAGATCTGAGTTTGGCAAAAGCGCGACAAGGAAGCTTCGGTCTTTGGGACGAATCCCCGTGATTGTATATGGGCATACCGAGCCTGTTTCAATGTCAATCAATGAAAGGGAATTCCATAATCAATTTAAGTCTATAAGCGAAAGTACCATTATCACCCTTAAGGGGGATAAAAAGGAACGCCAGGTTCTTATCAAGGATTACCAGGAAGATCTTCTTCGGAATAAAATCCTTCACATCGATTTTCTTGAAATAGAAATAGGAAAAGCCCTGCGAACCCATGTACCTATCAATCTTACCGGTACTGCCATTGGGGCAAAAGCCGGAGGCGTTCTCGAACATCTCCTTCATGAGGTAGAGGTAGAATGTCTGCCTAAAGATCTTCCCCGTCAAATTCCTGTGGATATAACAGAACTTCAGATAGGAGATTCTTTTCACATTTCAGAGCTTGCTCTTCCCAGCGGCATTCAGGTCATGAACGCCGAAGATCAGCTTATCGTACACGTCAGCCACAGGAAAGCTGAGGTAGTTGAAGAAGTGGAAGAAGCCGAAATTGAGGCTGAGGGTGAAGCTGAAGCTGAAGCCGAAGAGGAATAATCGAGCATCTTTACTGGTTCTTGGTTTGGGAAATCCAGGAGAAAGATATTCCCGAACCCGTCACAATGTCGGCTTTTTAGCGATCGAAAGGATTTCTCAAAAACTCGGCATTACTGTACGGAAAGGGTTTCTTCGGAACTATGCCATAGGCTCTGGTTCCATAGGACCTAATTCTTTATATCTTGCAAAACCCCTGACATTTATGAATAACTCCGGAGCCGTTATCGCCTCTCTCTTCAAAAGAACGCGGTTGACGACAGAGAAACTGCTGATTATCTGTGATAATATGGACCTGCCCCCCGGGAAAATTCGGCTTAAGAGGAAGGGGTCCCCAACCGCCTCTCATAACGGTATTTCTTCTATCATGAAGTATAGTGGGACAGGATGTTTCCTCCGGATATATATAGGGATTGGAAGACCCGAAAAAAAGGGAGATATTATCCCTTACGTCCTTAGTAATCCGCCGGCCGCGGAGGATGAACTTTATGACAGGGCTCTTGAGATAGCAGCGGAATCGGTAATAAGCCTTTTATCGAAGCCTGTAGATCAGGTGATGCATGAAATCAACCGAAGAAACCCTTGAACAAATGGTCCGTTCATTCTTACGCGGGCTGACAATCGAATCTCCTAAAATTCTCATAGCCCTGTCAGGGGGGCCGGATTCCCTTGCTCTGTTGAACCTCTTATATGGTATTCTTGGTAAAGAAAACCTGGGCTGCGCCTACTATAACCATGGTATTCGGTCCACTTCAGCTCTTGATTCAGAGGAACGGGTAGTAAAAGAAACCTGTAAAGCTCTTGGAGTATCCCTCGCGAAAGGAAAAGCGGAGCCGGGAGAACTCATAGCTCTTGCGGAAAGCACTGGCAGGAGTCTTGAGGAGGTTGCGAGGGAATACCGATACCGATTTCTGCAATCGGTCCGGGAAGAGGGGAAGTGGGAATACATCGCCACAGGGCATCATCATGATGATCAAATTGAAACCCTCATTATGCGTTTTTTTCAAGGGTCCGGCCCGGAGGGACTCAAAGGTATCCTGAATCAACAGGGGAATATTATCCGTCCCCTTTTAAACTGCCGGAGAAATGAAATAATCAGGTATCTGGAAAGCCGGAGAATCAGATGGATCGAAGATAAAAGCAACAGGGACACCCATTTCCTCAGGAACGCCGTAAGGGCTAAGCTCATTCCCCTTATTAAAGAATTGTTCCCCGGGTTCGATCGATCACTTTCCCTCTTTTCAGGGAAAATGGGTCTTGTAACCGATTTTATCGATGAGGCGTTAGAGAAAACCCTCATCTGGGAGGAACTGGCAGAAGAACCCGGAAATATGGGGAGGAAGGGCTTCTCAATAAGTTCCCGGGAATTTTGGGCAGCACATCCGCTGCTGCGTGTTGAAAGTCTTTACCGTATTATGAACCGCTGCGGGATAAAACGTGTTAGGTACTCGTTCTTTCAAACGGTGATAAAGTCTCCTTTTAAAACAGTAGGAGAGAAGGTCTATCTTTCGGGTTACGGCTATACCTTCAAACAGAGAGGGGAACAGCTTTTTTGGACAAGAGATGTTGTCGTTTCAGGCAAAAAAGGCTATCTTATGGTAGTACAACCTGGTGCGAGAGGCAGAATTGGGGACTACGGTGTCTCTTTTTTCACATTACCGCATTCACCCGCTGCGGCTGAATGTTCAACCGTTGTGAAGTACGCTGAAGGGGATGCCCCATTGGTGATCAGGTCAAAAAAAGCTGGCGATACGATCCGTCTTAAAGATGGTAGAAAATCGGTGAAAAAAATCTTCCAGGAGTGGGGAGTTACCGATGAGGATCGTAACCTTATCCCTGTAATTGAGGATAAGCGCGGCGTGCGGGGCATTCTCGGGGGCGTTTTTGGATATCAGGATAGATTTTCCTACGAACCTCAACCGGGAAAGTCCAGGATAAACATTGTTTTTACAGAATTATTCTAGAAGAATCTAGAAGAATTACCAAACGAAGGTGACTATGCAGAATAATAACAAGAATCAGCAGAAACGTCCTCCGGTAAGTTTCGAAAAGAATCGATTTGCATTTATTTTCACAATTTTACTGGTCGCATTGTTCCTGTTTCTCTTGCTTTTCAATGGAAATGGGCCCTCCATAGAGTTGCCCTATTCAACTTTTGTTCAGTATCTGGAACAGGGCTATATAGAATCGGTTACAATCTACGATTACAAAGAAATTCACGCTTTAACAAAGAGTGGAGTGGGAGGGATCTCCTCTTTTAAATCGAAGATTCCATATCCCGATGAAGAGCTTATGAGTCTGCTCAGGGAAAAGGGTGTTGCAGTGCAGGGGGCCGGCAGCAGGATGTCTCCCCTTACAATAATCCTGAATTCTCTTCCCTGGGTCCTGGGATTTATTTTTATCTGGTTCATGTTCCGGCAGGTACAGGGAAATGGAAATAAAGCCTTTTCCTTTGGTAAAAGCAGGGCAAAGCTTTATTCCGATACCGATAAAAAGGTGACCTTTGAAGATGTCGCCGGACAGAAAGAGGCAAAATATGAGCTTGAAGAGATCGTCGATTTTCTCAAGAATCCTGGAAAGTTTACGAAAATAGGCGCTCGGATTCCGAAAGGTGTACTCCTTGTTGGTATGCCGGGAACCGGAAAAACACTACTTGCAAAAGCGGTAGCCGGAGAAGCTGAGGTAAATTACTTTCACATGTCCGGTTCCGACTTCGTTGAGATGTTTGTTGGTGTTGGTGCCAGCAGAGTTCGGGATCTCTTCGAGCAGGGACGTAAAAATGCCCCTGCCATCATTTTCATTGATGAGTTAGACGCCGTTGGCCGAACACGAGGTGCCGGCTATGGCGGAGGTCATGATGAGAGGGAACAAACCCTCAACCAGATGCTTGTTGAGATGGATGGGTTTGATACCAAAGATGGTGTTATCATCCTCGCCGCTACGAACCGGCCCGACGTGCTGGACCCGGCTCTGCTGCGTCCAGGGAGATTTGACCGTCAGGTTGTAATTGATATGCCGGATATCCAGGAGCGGGAAGCTATTTTGAAAATTCATGCAAGGAAAGTTTCCCTTGATCTGGGAGTTGATCTTCAAAGGATTGCTCGAGCTACCCCCGGGACCTCAGGGGCTGATCTGGAAAATCTTGTGAATGAAGCAGCTCTCTTCGCGGTCAGAAACGGGAAAAAGATCGTTGAGCTATCTGATTTTGAATCGGCAAGGGATAAAATACTTCTTGGTGTAGCTCGGAAGTCAAAGATTATCACTCCGGAGGAGAAGCTCTCAACCGCTTACCATGAATCTGGACACGCACTCCTTCATTACTACCTTGAGTATGCCGACCCTTTGCATAAGGTAACTGTTATCCCTCACGGTCAAGCCCTAGGGCTTGCTATAAGTTTGCCGGAAAAGGATGAGTATACGAAAAGCAGGGGATGGATTGTTGATAGAATCAAGATAGCCATGGGTGGTTATGTCGCGGAAAAGCTCATTTATAACCAGACAACAACAGGAACAAAGAAGGATATTGAACAGGCAACTACACTGGTACGCAGAATGGTTGTTGAATGGGGGATGAGTGAAGAGCTTGGTTTTGTTGCCTTTGGTCAGGAAGAAGAACCGATTTTCCTTGGCAAAGAAATAGCCCGGCATAAAGATTACTCCGAAGAAACCGCAAAAAAAATTGACATGGAAATGGACAGGATTCTGCGGTCCTGTATGGAAGCAACAACGAAAATCCTGACTGACCACCGGGACCAGCTTGAAACTTTAGCAAAAGCTCTTGTACGGGAAGAGACCCTTGATGATGAGCAAATCAGAGAGCTTCTGGATCTGCCTGAAAGGGTAAAAAGAGATTTAATTTAGGGTTATGTTGATCCGTTCGCTCTGGAAGTTCGTAGTTTTTTTCTTGATACTTACCTTTCACGGAGGCTCCCTTTCAGCTGATCCTGGGAGGGAGTTGTCATTTCTCTACGAAAGATATGCCCGGGAGGCGTTTGAACTTGGGGAAATCAGCAGGGCGAAAGATTTTCTGGGGAGATCCCTCGAATTTTATTCTGATAACAGCAACAGCCTTTATCTCCTTGCTTTGGTATGGAGAAATGAGCTTCCAGGGTTCTCAGCATCTCTTCTGAAGCAGGCACTCGATGCTGATGCATTCAGTACAGATGCTCCGGAAGTTCGGGGAAGGGCGACTATCTTACTTTCGGAGCTTTACTATCAGACAAGGCGCTATGCCGAAGCCCTTGATTGGCTGAATAACCATCCAAACCTATCGAATTATGGTCGAAAAGCTTTATTGGCTAAATTATATATAAAAACCGGCCAGGTTGGCAGGGCTTATGAATTCCTTCGGGAAGAACTGACAGAAAATAAAGATGATGAAGATCTTATACAGATCTTATTGGAGATCGACAAACCATTCCGGAAAGAGGTGTTGAGGGATGCTTTATCACGGCGTCGTGTATTTTCTCCGGATATTATCCTTAAACTTGTTTTTTCGGAGGAGGGGGTGGTTTCACGATCTGAGCTCCTTGCCCTTTACAAAAATCTTGGCGGGCAGAATATTCGCGCTGAATTACTAAGGAAAAGCCTTGAATCGAATACCCCGTTGAACCTCCTAGATCCCGATATTATTCACAGACAGGAAAATCTATATCTGCTTTCGGAAATCATCTCTGAGGATGAGCAGAAAGATTTCCTCGCAGACTTCCGTCAATACAGTGGTACCGTTATAATGGACAGGGATGGCGATGGATATTCTGATGGTTATACCAGCTATCTCAAAGGTGTTATTCAGTCGGTTAGCATTGACCGAAACCAAAACGGAATAGCCGAATGGGTTATTCAATTCCATGGTCCTGCAGTGTCAGCAATTTATGCCGGAGATGGGAGAGATATCGTTTTTCACTATCGAAGATACCCGGAACTCAGGCAGATTGAAATCGTTAATGGTAAATGTTCAACAGTTTATCTGTTTGAGAGAGAAAACTTTTCTTTTGGTCCTGTTCTTTTTCAAGGAGATATTCCCTTTACTGTTCCGGAAATAAAAGGGGATGTAATACTCCCGGATGCTGAGGATTTTTCCTCTTATGTTTCAAAGGTACAACGGATTTGTGAAAATTCCACCTCGATTGATATCACTACCGACATCGGAACGATCAGGGATATCTATAACCAGGAAGGGTTTTCCTCACGAATACATTCAATAGGAGATATCCCTCAGGAAGGCTCGATTGATCTTGATAATGACGGCACCTATGAGGTGCGGGAAATTTATGAATCGGGGGAGAAGGTAAAAATTATCTATGACGCGAACAATAACGGAATTACCGAATATTTAATACTGTTTCAGAATGGAATGCAAACTTTCTGGGATTATGATGAAGATGGTGTATTCGATTACACCGAGGCCCTCCTCCCGGGGGAAGGTGTCACAGGGTATATCTATCCTACTGATAAACCGGAAATCTTTTTTATTGGCTTTCCATACTCACAGGAACTGGCAAAATCTGGGGAAACAGGCAGATCATTTAACATCGATGGACGGACTTATAAAGAGGTGCTGAAGTGAAACAGGTTTTCCTTTTCATACTGACAATTCTACTCTTTTCCTGTACGCATATAGAGGAATACCGCTATATCCCCCCTCAGAAGGAAGCACTTTTACAAGAGGTAGAGGGTCTTCTCAACAAAGGGGAACCTTCCCAGGCATTGACAATCCTTGATCGTTTTCAACGCGACTTCCCCGATTATCAGGCAGAAGAAACCGCAGCGATAAGGGAACGAATAAATGGGACCCTGGGTTCATCCTTTGAAGAAAGTATTGTTCAGGAGGACTGGGAGATAGGGCTCCAAATCTTATACAGCTTAACAGCTTTAAATCTGTCCCCGGAAAAATGGACCGCGGAAGATATTGTAGAGAGGAACGCCCTGAAATTACTGATTTCAGGGGAGAATACCCTGGCTATAAGGGCTTTGTTACAGGTAATGCGGTCAGGTACACCTGGGGAAGCTACTTTACAATCATTTGCAGAATTTGCCCTCGAGCATAATGAAATAAGCTTCGGGGGCATCTTGCTTCCCTGCCTGGAAGAGAATGAAGTTAAGCCTCCGGAAGGGTTTAAAGAAATGGTAGGCCAGCAATTACGGATAGATAAAATGGTCCCTGCTACCGTTACTATCTGGGTTAACCGGGGAATTAAACTTGAGGGAGGAGTAGGGTTTCCTGATCGGGTCATTGGAAGCGGGTTTTTCATAGATAGAAGAGGATATATCCTCACAAATTACCATGTCATTGAAAGTGAAGTTGATCCTCAATATGAGGGATACTCCCGGCTTTTTATCAGGTTGTCGAAGGACCCGGATCAGAAGATTCCCGCGAAAGTCGTTGGTTGGGACAAAAATTTTGATATTGCCCTTTTGAAAACAGAAATAGATCCTGAGATATCCTTCTCCTTTTTTATGGAGGAAGATTTTTATCCCGGAGAGAGAATATTTGCCATCGGATCTCCCGGTGGACTTGAAAATACGGTTACAGCAGGTATAGTATCCGCTACCGGCAGGCGCCTCCTCCAGTTGGGAGATACATTACAGGTAGATGTTCCAATTAACTTCGGCAATAGCGGAGGTCCGCTCCTGAACGAGGAGGGGGATCTTGTAGCGGTTGTATTTGCCGGTATCGAGCAATTTGAAGGGATTAACTTCGCTATTCCAGGTCATTGGATCATGGACCTGTTGCCGCGTCTTTATCAAGGGGGGGCCGTGATACATTCATGGATGGGGGCCTCTGTGATGGAGAACCTTCTGGGGTTGGAAGTGGTTTATACTGTACCCGACAGTCCTGTTCAGAAGGCTGGCATCCTGCTAGGAGACATAATAACCGGTATCAATGGCGTCACTTATACGAGAATCACCGATGTACAGAAAAAACTGCTGCAATTTGATCCGGGAGTAATCCTTAAAGTAGAGTGGATGCATGGGGACGATACAGTTACCGGTTTCCTTGCCCTCGAAGAACGACCTCCGATTCCCATGGAGATTGCTCTGGAAAAAGATTCGAGGGATAATGTCATTCCCTCCCTCTTTGGAATGAAGATTGAAAAAACCGGAACCAGGCTGTTTAAAGAGGAATACGTCATAAAGGATGTATACAGGGGATCTATCGCGGATGAAACAGGTTTGTCGGTAAATGATCCACTTACTATTATAGGATGGGAGATAGACTGGGACCAGGGGATTATTTACCTGAAGGTCAAAATTAAGAAACGATCTGCGGGTTTTCTTGAAAGTGCGATTCAGCTTGGGGCATACCTTGAAACAGCGAACATAATATAAGGTAACTTCTATCTGCTTTAAAGGTATTTACATGTATAACGTAAGAACATGTTTTGGTAACTCTGACCTGTTAATATAGGTACCTGGAGGTCCCTATAAAGAAAAAAATATTTCAAAGATGCGGGTTTCACAGTATAATGTGTATGCATACGAGGAAGGTACCACAATGAGCGGTGAGGAGTCGACGATACTTGTCGTAGAAGATGAATCTATCGTTGCGATCGATATTATTCAGACCCTCCAATCTATAGGTTATTCAGTATATGAGGCCATCGATAGTGGTGAGGAAGCCCTTGAATTTCTGCAATCTGAAACTCCCGATCTCATTCTCATGGACATACAGCTAAGCGGCGATCTCGATGGTATCCAGACCGCGAAATACGTAAGGGAAAACTATCAGATTCCCTTCATATACATCTCGACATTCAGTGATCCTATTACCCTCTCAAGAGCGAAACTAACCCAGCCTTATGGATATATCACAAAATCTTTCAACCAGAATATTCTGCATACGACAATTGAAATGGCGCTCCATCGGCATAGGATGGAAAGAATCGTTCGGGAGAAAGAGGAGCTGTTATCGATTACATTGAAAAGCATCAGTGATGCTGTTATAGGGACCTCGCTGGAGGGGAATATCATAAGCTGGAACAAGGGTGCCGAAACTATTTTCGGTTTCACCCTTGAGGAAATCCAGGGAAAGAATATCTCAATCATTACCCCCCGCTTTTATCCAAATGAAATGCCCGATATGCTCGATAGACTACTTTCCGGGGAAGAGATTAAACCTTATCAGGCTGTCAGGCAGAAAAGGGACGGCAGTGTAATTGATATGTCCCTGAAGATATCCCCTATTACCGACTCAACTGCTCAGATTATCGGTGTATCTATCATCGGAAGGGACATTACCGAAAAAAAACAGCTGGAAAAAGAAATTCTCGAGATTGAAGAACGGGAACGCACCCGTATAGGTCAGGATCTTCACGATAGCCTTGGGCAGCATCTTACAGGGATCAGTCTGAAATTAAAGGCCCTTGAGAAGGATCTTAATAACAAGAAATTGCAAAAACTAGCTGACAACACTAAGGAAATCGAGGACCTTGTTAAAGACGCTGTAATGCATACACGAAGACTTGCCCGGGTTCTAATGCCTGTAACCCTGCAGCATGAGGGCCTTCCTGAGGCTTTAGAAGAGCTGAGTGTATATGCTGCTCAGATTTACAATATAGACACACTCTTTTCCGCTGATAAAGATATTGTGCTGAAAGATGAAGCAATTTCGAATCAGCTTTATCATATTGCCCAGGAGGCGGTTAATAATGCAATAAAGCACTCTCAATCTGAAACTGTTACAATAAGTCTGAAAAAAGAAGCACAAGACATCTGTTTACTGATACAGGATAATGGTGTTGGGTTGCGGAATGAGAATAATAGAAACGGATTGGGACTGAAAATTATGCAATACAGGGCAGATATGATCAATGGCAAATTATCGGTATTCTCCCAATCAGAGGGTGGCACAACAGTTCTCTGCCGGGTTCCTGGAGTTGAGGGAAAAAGGATATGATACGGAGTGTTTTCCTGGTGGAAGATCATCCAATTGTCAGACAGGGTTTTGTTCAGCTGATTGAGCAGGAAAATGATTTAAAGGTAATTGGAGAGGCGGAAGATGCTGCTACTGCTCTGCAGCTGATAACTCATACTTCTCCGGATATTGCCCTTGTTGACCTTTCGTTAAAAAACAGTAATGGAATTGAACTGATAAAGGACCTGAACAAACAGTGTCCAAAAGTACCTATCCTGGTAGTGTCCCTTCATGATGAAAACCTCTATGCAGAGCGATGTTTACGAGCGGGAGCCAGGGGTTTCATCATGAAGACCGAGGCAACCGATAATGTAATGACAGCTATACGGTTAGTGCTGTCAGGGGAAATATATTTGAGTCCTGCAATGCGAAATCGGATGCTCAGCCGTTTTACAACCAGAGGTGATGTTGACAGAGACAGTGTGTTAGAATCTTTGAGTGACAGAGAATTTGAAGTATTTCAGCTCATGGGGAAGGGGCAAAAAACAAGGATCATTGCAGATAAACTCAATTTAAGCGTAAAAACGATAGAAACATATAAAGCCCATCTGAAAACTAAACTCAATCTCGAGGATGCAACTGGGCTCATTCAGGTTGCTATTGAATGGAACCTGAAGAAACAGTTTTATGGTGATGAGAATATGAAAAAACTTTAGTTTCCTTGTGCAATTGCCTATTGCAACTTGAGGACCTATTACTAATACTTAAGGGGAAGATTGTGCTGAATGAGGAAACGAATCGTGATGAAATTACTTATCTCTGCCGATTCAGCAGCCACACGGGAGGGGATGCGGTTTATTCTGCAAAGGGAGGGTTATGAGGTTGTAGAGGCGTCAGATATTCAAAATGCCATTGAAGTGATAGAGAGGGATACAATCGATATCTATTTTATTGACATGGCTTCTGAGGAGGTTGATTCGCTGGAAAGTATTACAAGGATGAGTATCGAACGAAAACTACCGGTCGTCTTGATTGTTTCAGAGACTCAGATAAAAGCGGCAAGAGAGGGGAGAGATCTTGGCATTGAAAAAATCATAATGAAACCTTTCAGCGCGGACAGGCTGATCGCTACGGTAGATGAATTAAGAGAAAGGACAGAATTATCAACATATGGGCAAACCTCGAATACTGATAATTGAGGATGAAAGCATAGTCGCCCTTGATATACAGGGGCATCTTCAAAGAAATGGGTATGAAGTTCTCGGTATCTTTAGTTCAGGTGAAAATGCTTTAGAGAAGCTACCTGATCAGCTGCCCGACATTGTCCTTATGGATATTCGTCTCCAAGGTCAGATGGACGGAGTTGAAGCCGGGCAAATAATTCGAAATACCTATGGCATACCGGTAATACTGCTGACAGCTTACGCGGATGACGAGACCATTGAAAGAGCAAAACTTTCAGAACCCTTCGGATACCTGGTAAAACCTTTTGAAGAAAGGGAACTGAAAACAACTATTGAAATGGCCCTTCACCGCTCACGGTTAGAGAAGAAGCTTCATGAAAGCGAAGAGCGGTACAGGAAACTTTTCGAAGATGATCTGTCCGGAAATTTTATAGCTACGGAGGAAGGGGATATTATAGATTGTAATCCTTCCTTCGTTAAAATGTTTGGTTTTTCATCCAGAGATGAAGCTATTTCCGCAAATCTCAGCGACATGTTCCTCTTAAAAGAGCAATATAAGGAAAACTGGGAGATACTTACTGAAAAAAAACAGCTAAAATTCATTGAAATGACCATTCTATCTAAACAGAAAAAACCTTTGGAAATAATGGCCACTCTTATAGCCGATGTGTTTGATGATGGTAGCATCAAAGAGGTGAAGGGTTACTTTATTGATATGACAGAGATGAAACGGCTGGAGCAGCAGCTCCTGCAAAGCCAGAAGATGGAAGCGGTTGGAAGGCTGGCAGGGGGTATTGCCCACGATTTCAATAATCTTCTTACAGTAATTCTAGGATATTCATCAATGCTGATGGACCGAAGTACAGGCAATGAATCAATGTCGGAGGAAGTTAACGGGATCCAAACAGCAGCTAAAAAAGCATCTTCCTTAACCCGGCAGCTCCTCACTTTATCAAGAAAACAGATCCTGACACCAAAACCGGTGGATTTGAATGTACTAATCGGGGACATGGAGAGAATGTTTGAAAGGTTGATAAATGAAAATATTTCCCTGCAACTGTTTCTCGATGCGGAAAATACGGTAATTATTATTGATCCCGGTCAGTTAGAGCAGGTACTTTTAAACCTCGTGGTTAATGCTAAAGACGCAATGCCAAATGGCGGTACTCTTCGCATAGAGACGAGGAATGAAAGAATATTTGAAAGAATTACGTCTATTAATGGTACTATAGAGCCTGGTTATTATGTGATCATCTCATGTGCGGATTCAGGTACCGGAATAGAAAAGGTAATAATGGATAAGGTGTTTGAACCATTTTTTACAACTAAACCGGTAGAGACCGGCACTGGCCTTGGGCTTTCTATGGTCTATGGAATCATTCAACAGAGCCAGGGTTGGATAACCGTTGAAAGTGAGCCGGGGAAGGGTACAGCTTTCAATTTCTTTTTTCGCAGCTCAGAGAAATCCAGTAAAAAAACAATAGAAAAGCCAAAACTCGTACCTGAGAGTCGTGGAGATGAAACGATACTTCTTGTTGAGGATGAATCAAATGTTCGTGATCTTGTATTAAGGATGCTGGAAAGTCAGGGATACCATATTCTGGAGGCAGAGAATGCGGGAGAGGCGCTGCTTATATGTGAAAATTTTGAAAGCAGGATTCATCTGCTTTTATCTGATATTGTAATGCCAGTGATGAACGGAGATAAACTTGCTGTCAGGCTTAAAACAATACGTCCGGATATCAAGGTGCTCTTAATGTCGGGATACCCCGATAAAGAGGCAAATGAACTGACATTAGGCTCCAGGGGAATAGATTTTATCGCGAAGCCTTTTAACATTGAGGAGTTGGCTGTAAAAGTAAGGAAGGTCCTGGACAGAGCTCCTTGAAGGACTCCTTGAAGGAAAGGTCTTATTACAGTATATTCATTGCATCATGAGTATACAGACTGAACGAATACGCAACTTTTGTATTATCGCGCATATTGATCATGGGAAATCTACCCTGGCTGATCGTTTTCTTGAAAAAGCTCACCTCGTTACCGATCGTAACTTTAGGGAACAAATGCTTGATAGCATGGACATTGAAAGAGAACGGGGAATAACCATAAAATCTCAAGCAGTAACAATTCCATATAAAGCACATGATGGGGAGGAATACAGTTTAAACCTTGTTGATACTCCTGGGCATGTAGATTTTTCCTACGAGGTATCCCGTGCCATATCCTCATGCGAAGGGGCGCTTCTCCTTGTTGATGCAAGTCAGGGTGTTGAGGCTCAAACCCTTGCTAATATGTATATGGCAATCGAGTATGATCTTGAGATCATCCCTGTAATAAATAAAATCGATCTTCCAAGCGCCGATATTGACATGGTTCGTCATCAAATTGACCATGATCTTGGGCTGGACTCTTCTGCCGCGGTTTTAATCTCAGCAAAAACAGGTCAGGGTATTGATGAGCTCCTCG
Organism: Spirochaetales bacterium; assembly: GCA_023131935.1. Taxonomy (GTDB): domain Bacteria; phylum Spirochaetota; class Spirochaetia; order JAGLYY01; family JAGLYY01; genus JAGLYY01. The sequence goes on from JAGLYY010000172.1 coordinate 37,076, forward strand.
AAATGATAATTCAACATATCCCGTCACCACAGGGGAAAAATGAGGCCCCCCTCAAGGCCAGTATTTACGATTCTCACTATGATGCCTACCGCGGAGTTATTGTTCATATCCGTATTTTTGAAGGGATGATACGGGAAGCGGATACCATCCGGTTGTTTTCCACCGATGCTGCATATAAGGTAGAAGAGGTCGGACTGTTCAAAATAGGTCTGGAACGGACCAGAACATTGCGCACTGGTGAAGTCGGATACTTCATCGCGGGGATTAAAAGAATCTCAGATATCAGGGTCGGGGATACTGTGACCGAACAGGGGAACCCCTGTGCTGAAGCCCTGCCAGGTTTCAAAGAGGTTAAACCGGTGGTCTTCAGTTCAATTTACCCGGTGAATACAGATGATTATCCGGAGCTTCAAGCGGCCCTGGACAAACTAAAATTAAATGACGCGTCCCTCATTTACGAAAAAGACTCTTCAATGGCCCTGGGGTTTGGATTCCGGTGCGGGTTCCTTGGTCTTCTCCACCTGGAGGTTGTTCAGGAACGGCTTGAACGGGAATTTAACCTTTCAATTGTGTTAACTTCACCATCTGTTCGTTATAGGATCACAATGAACAAAGGCGATCTGATATTCCTGGATAATCCGGTTGAATATCCCGATCCAACACATATTTTAAAAACTGAAGAACCCTACATACAGGCAACGATTATTACTCCGGCAACCTATCTTGGAAGTATAATAACCCTTTGTCTCGACAAACGGGGAGTTCAAAAAGAAATGATCTATCTTGATGAAAAACGGGTAGAGATCATCTATGAAATGCCTCTTGCTGAAGTTCTGTTCGATTTTTATGATAAGCTGAAATCTGTCAGTCGTGGATACGCATCTTTTGATTATGATCTTATTGATTATAGACCTACCGACCTTGTGAAACTTGATATTTTATTGAACGCAAATGTTGTTGACGCCCTTTCTCAGCTGGTTTTTAGAGAAAACGCAACCTCCAGAGCACGGTCAGTATGTAAAAAGCTCAAAAATGAAATTCCCCGGCACCAATTCAAGATTCCTATACAGGGAACAATCGGTAACACAGTAATTGCGCGGGAAACGATATCCGCCCTGCGGAAAGATGTTACGGCGAAGTGTTACGGAGGAGATATCTCCCGAAAACGGAAACTCCTGGAAAAGCAGAGGGAAGGAAAGAAGCGGATGAAGATGGTTGGTAATGTAGAATTACCACAGGCTGCCTTTCTCGCAATTCTCAAGACAGACGAGACGTAAGGATTTTTAACCTCCCTTCATAGGCTTCGGCGGAAAGAAGCACCCTTTTTAGAAAACCGCTCTCGAGGTTTGCTTGGCCAAAGGCATCGGGAAAATGAAACCACACATAGTCTGTAGCTTTCAGGAGTTTTTTCAGCTGTGGTGTTACATTCTTTTCCCCTGTTAAATATTGGGAACCAATTTGACGTAATTCCATTAGAAGTTTGATTTCACCTTCGAGAAACAACCGAAGGATCTCAGGGGTAAATGAAGGGGACCAGGCATCGGAGACGGTCTTTCCCTCTATGGGGCTATCAGGTCGGGTGGATGAAGGTTGATTACGTTCAATGGTTCTGTAGTATTCATCAATAAATTCGAGAATTGTCTCCTCACCCTTCATCTGCGCTATCCCCGTCGGAAGGCCGCTATTACCGATATCCTTAAGGCGGTCTTCTCCAAACATGCCCATCTGTTCAGCATATCCCTTTAGTACCAGGTCGGTAGTAATGGGAAATCCTTTCTTGCCTTGAATCCGGATGAGAGGGCGGGAAAGGGAGGGGCCGTAGTGGAGATCTCCTTTAAGTCTGGAATGCTGCGTGAGATAAACGAGGTGGCTGTGAGCGCTCTTCGTATGGGGTTTCCCAGGTTTATACGCAAAGTCAAGACCGGTAAACAATACAGGGCCTGTGGTTATTGTGAGTGCCACAAAGATTGCAGCTACTCCTACCGACCCGAGGGGAGGGATAGCTGAGGGAAGAAGTTGATGTTCGCGTAATCGTTTGTAAATTTCAAGGGCTTGAAATGAAGAGTAGAAGAGATATCCCCGTTCTTTGAAAAGGCGGTTAACTCCTGGATAGGAGGTAATATCAGCAAGGATTGGAACATCATCTAATCCTTCCGGAAAAAAATCATAAAGATTATAAAATTGAGATTCAAGCGCAATTACGCCATCCGGGCGGATCTCTGAATCACGAAGTGCAGGCAGTGAAGTATCAACAGAGAGAAGGAAAATTTTATTACGGATAGATCTGATAATGGAGATACTCTCTTCCAGAGATTCCCCTGCACCAACAACCAGGACCGGCTTTGATGTATTGAGTTCAGATAGATCTTTCCATGGCAGCAGAAGATTTTCAAAGAGATTTCTGAGAAATCTGGTTCCGAGGTGGGCCAGAGTCATCTTGTTTTTCCAGAAGAGCTCAATTTCATGATTTAAAAATTTTAAAACTCTATCGTAACCATCTCTGTTAAGAGAATACCCGCCGTTGAGGGAGAGCAGGATACACCTCCTGAATCCTTTCTCTTGATGATCGAGAAAAAAACTCGAAAGTTTTTCAATCGAACTGGAAAAAAGGTAGCTTATTTTGCCAGATTCAAGGAGTCGGGTAATACTTTCAAGATTTTTATCAAGCTCCAGGCAAAGAAGGTGACTTGAAGCGGGAAGGATATCAGCTAACTCCTTTAAGCCATAGGACAATAGTGGAGATGGGATAAGAAAAAGGGTTTTCTCCTGTATCTTTACATTTCTCACTCTTCGGAGGACAGCATCCAGAGGATTTTTTAAGGGGTAAAGGTATCTGCCGCAGTAATGGATAGAAAAAACCCCATCTGTTGGAATCAGATGGGGTTGTGAATCCTTAGTTTGCGGGGTAGAGCCTTGAGAAGGCTGCATTGAAATTATCTTCAAGTTGATCGGAATGAAGAAAGAGATCAACCAGCTGTTGTTCTTTCCACTGCTGGGAGGCATAGGGGTAGAACAATTCAAGAAGAGAAAGTTCATCCTCAGGGACATCTCTCTCCTCTATGAGTTGGAGTATCACAGCTTCGTTATTCAGGATCAGGGGCTCGGAAACTTCACCAGGTTTAATAGAAAATGCTCTTTTAAAAAAGGCAAGGTTGCTTGAAGCCCCCGGAAGAATAGGGTTGCCAGCTTCATCGGCGATTTGCTTCATAAAGGGATTATTTCTGAAGGAAAGGTTTCCATAATTGATCGGGAAGAAACCGGTAGAAAAGTAGGGTCGTTCGAGCGAAACGCTAGCGGCTTCAAAGCTGGTACTGAAAGCTGTAGTACTGAAGCGATAACCCTCTTCGATGAGGTAATCTTCCAGCATGCCTTTCTCGTACCGTTTCATATAGGAAAGAGCTTCTTCCAGATCCTCACTCGATTTAAGATCAATGGGGCTGCTCGACGAATCGATCCTGAAAATCGCCCAACTATCCCCAGACATAGGTAGAACTTCGCTTATCGTTCCATCAGGAAGGGAGAAAAGGTTGTCCAGATCTCCAAGGTTGGCAAAATCCGCCCTGAGTTCGTGGTACCATAGCTCTCCCATTTCGCCTCCGCTATTTGCAAAGGCATCCTGTGAATGGGCACCGGCAAGTTCTCCGAAAATTGCCTGATCAGCCTCGATCTGATTTCTCAGGTTCTGTGCATCCTCCGCGCTTGAACGGATGAGGATCCTGCTGATTGAGATCTTCTGAAAGAGTTTCGCGTGTGTTTCTCCATAATCCGTGAGTCTGTCATTGGGATAAGCGTCCATCGAAATGGTAACGTAGCGAAATTTCCTTTCAGGAGTGCCCATAGATTTTATAAACTCAAGCTCGTGAGAGCTGACCTTCTGACTGGCCAGAACATCAGATGTATACTGTGAGTGAATAAGTTCCTCTTCAACAAGATCCCGGTTCGAGTGTTTTTCTATATTCGAAGTTTGCCGGTACTTATCCTCATCAAAAACACCGTTGGTGAGATAACCAGGATAAGAAGTCAGGGCAAGATCTACCCTGCTTTCGGTGATGTGCATTCCACTTTCATTAAAATCGTGGAGTATGGCAGTATGAATAACGGTCCTTTCGAAAGCGCCTTTCCAAATTTGGTAGACAACCAGATCAAAAGAAGTCTGATCACCATACTCACCACCAAGTTGCTCGGCAATGAGGTTCCTCTGGCGCGTAAGATAGTTGCCAGGGCGCAAGTCGATGACTTCGGATCCATATTTCCCAAAGATTACCTGTCCGGAGGCGCCGAGCTTACCCGCAAGCGGTCCTCCAATGAAGGTAACGACAATAACTATGAGTATAATAAGACTGATGGTCCAGATGACAGGTTTGTGATGCCATCTCTTTCCAGCTTCCTCCACTCTTTCGTTTCTGAGTTTCTGTTTCATTCGTCTGACGTTTCTAGAAGGCATTGTTGTCCCTTAAATTACAAAATAGTGAAAAAAACATAGCATGGAGTATAAGGAGTGTCAATGTAAAGAATCGATATTCAAACTGGTAATAGTGTACTTGACACTTTCCCCCTTCCGCGATATATTACGCTCACATTAAGGGGGCGTAGCGAAGATGGTTATCGCGCCGGCCTGTCAAGCCGGAGACCGCGGGTTCAATCCCCGTCGCTCCCGTAAGTCCCCTTTTTGGGGGCTTTTTTTATATCTGTCCGGAATAATTTCCGGTATTATCGGGCTGTAGCGCAGGGGCTAGCGCACTGCGTTCGGGACGCAGGGGTCGGTGGTTCGAATCCACTCAGCCCGACTAGTACTCAGGGGCTGTTCAGAGAGCAGCCTCTTCGTCATAAATGCAAGGAAGGGCTGCTATTCACTTTTCATGGAGAGCAAATAAAGCGGCGTTATCTTCCTGACATGTTCTGGATTGGACTGAAGAACGCGGGAATCAAGATGGATGGGAAAGGATTCACTCCATATTCGCTACGCTATAGCAAAAATACCAGGATGGAGGAGTATCTTCCTAGGCGGACGCTCTAGGAGTTCACAGGGCATGAATCGGATGAGATGACGGATTATTACTTCAATCCTGATACAGCACACCTGCTGGAGCGCCTTGAGGGAAACCAGGATAAACGGGAGTTGGTGGAGCGGTTCTGGTGAACAGAGAAACAAAAATTATTATGCTTTGAATGGTCAATGATCAATCAATCCTGAGCACGCCCTTACAGTACAAGTAGTAACCGTTTCCTGTAGTAACGTAAGAGAGAACAGTCATTTTTCTCAGAATGTGACAGAAATCTTGATCATCGTCTATACAGCTGTATAATTCATCAACCAGAGAAAACAGTCTATCCACCATATCATCTGTAATCTCAACCGGTTTTTCAGCTTTGTTTACCATTGCATTAAGCCTAATAGCAAAAGCCGCATGTGTTGCCTGGAGTACATGGTGAAGAAAAATCAACGATTCGTTGAATTCAATATTCATTATACGCCGTACCACACCATGTAGGGCACTTAAAAAATATAATTTCTTGCTTAAATCTTTTGTTTCTTTGATTTTTGGTAGTACATAAGTAAATTCCTTTAAAATAATGTCTTTGTTAATTGATGAAAGATTCATAGGTATCTCCTCCTTAATAATATTACACAGCTTCAAGTATATTTGTCTTATACTCTGGCCTGGTAACTGTGCATTCTGCTGTACCTAGTGCTTCTACTCCAGGTAATCTATTAAGATATTCAGGAGTCTTCTCAAGAGTGAATGAGGAAATAGAAGCGTTAATGATATCCTGATAATCAAAGTGTGGCATAGTAAGATATTCTCTTTCCGTCTCTCTTAACTCAACGGCAGCTTCTACATTAAGAGCGCTGGCTATTTTACAAAGAGTGAGAATGGTCATATTATTCACTCCTTGCAATATTTGCGTCACATAAGATTTGCTGACTTTCAGTTTTTTAGCCAGATCTCGTCTTGAGATATTTGTCTCATCAAGAAGCTCCCCTATTCTTATTGCTATTTGAAAAGCAATTTTATCAGCTTGATACTCGGGAGTTTCTATTGCTTTATTTACGATATCTTCCCATTTACCAATATAAGTAGCCATTTATCTCCTCCATTCAGGCTTTCTATCAAAAATCTTCTTCAATCTCACTGCTTTTTGATAATGAGATGTCTCCTTATCCCCTTTTTTTCTAAAAACATTTACAAGTAACAGCCTTTCACCATACCGGAAACAACCGATTCTATATGGATTTTTTTTCAATTCGCAAAATAATTCTCCTTTCCGTTTTCCACTTTCTCTCCAGCAATCAAACTGCTCCCGTGTTAGCTCTTCTAATCCATCATCAGCTATTTTATTAAGGTAGTGTAGAAATCCATCCCTAATGGCAGGATTCTTATCGAAAAAAGCTTCCACCTCACACTTCCCATTGTCTTTGTGTAGTACATATATGTTAGTATTAGCACCTTTCACTATTAATTTAGCCCACATACTCACAGTTGTCAACGAAAGTTAAGTTATAACTTAACTTTCGTTGTTGTCAAGCCTCCTTTTCTTCCCTTCAATCTCCCTTCCACAGTACGGACAGTACTTGTAGCTTTCGGTTTTCTGAACTTTCTTCTTTTGGATAGAGAGTTCTTCAATAAAGCCAGAGCTTAGAATGCCT